>JACMJD010000472.1 GCA_014380825.1 Phycisphaerae bacterium
GCAGGTGTTCAACATTATAGTTTGGGGCGCCGCGCGCTGGTCGCGCGACGCAATCGGCGAATTTGATCGGAACAGAGACTCGCGGGGGGCATTCATCTGTGACAAAAAATGCCACCCGCGCGCGGTTCGGAGGGGTCCGCGCGGCGGTTGGTTTGCTCGCTCGTATCGATCCGCCATTGGCGTGAATGCCGAATTGCGGCATCATTTCCCGCATGTCCGCGAACGCTTCCGATCGAAAACCGTCCGCCAGCCCATCCACAAACGAAATAGACGCGCCGCACGGCAACACCGTGAAAGAGGCCTTTCGTCTCTTCTCCGCCACGATCGCGCACGCGGTGGGCCATCCGTTGGCGTTCGCGATCGCCGTCGCGGTGGTCGTCGGCTGGGCTTTGACCGGACCCCATTTCAAATACAGCGACACCTGGCAACTGGTGATCAACACCGGCACGACGATCGTCACGTTTCTCATGGTTTTCCTGATCCAGAACACGCAAAACCGCGACTCCCGCGCAATTCATCTCAAGCTCGATGAACTGATCCATGGCGTACGCGGCGCGCGAAATACGATGGTGGACCTCGAAAACTGCACGGACGACGAAATCGCGCGGTTCGAGCAAGAGTTCCATGCACTCCGCGAACGCCACGGCGTTGAACCCGGCTCGCGCGAGCGGCGAAAGTCGCGGGGGAAGATCGATCGTGAAGCATCGCCGCCCTCGAAGTAGAATGTCGGGCGATGGCATCCGACAACACATTCGCCGCCGCACAGGCGTTTCTTCGCCGCCAGCAGATTGATGGCTGGCTGGTGTACGATTTTCGCGGGAACAATCCGTTGCTGAATCAGCTTCTGCCCGGCAAGCGCTGGACGACCCGCCGTGCGATCCTGTTCATCCCCGCCAACGGTTCGCCGGTGCTGCTGAATCATTCGATAGACGCCGGCCAATTCGCGACGGTTGAAGTTCGTCGCGAGTCTTATCTCAGTTGGCCCGAGCTATACGCTTGGATGGTGCGGGCAACTGCCGGCGCACGGCGCATCGCGATGGATTACGCACCCGGCGGCACGCTGCCGGCGGTGTCGATCGTCGACGCAGGGACTGTCGAGATGGTGCGGGCGCTGGGCGTTGATGTCGTGTCGTCGGCGGATCTCGTGCAGGCGTGCCTGGCGGTCTGGTCCGAGGATGCGCAGCGCGGCCACGCGAAGGCATCGAAGCTCGTCACGTCCACAAAAGACGAAGCGTTTCAGTACATTCGACAGACACTGAAGAACGGCGGAAGTGTCTCTGAGTTTGAAGTGCAACAGAACATTGTCGCTTGGTTCAACGACTACGGATTGGAATTCCCCGAGCCGCCCATCGTCGCCGCCAACGCACACAGCGGCGACCCGCATTTCGAGGTGTCAGAGAAATCCTCGGCGACGATCAAGCAAGGCGATTGGGTTCTGATCGATCTGTGGGCGCGATTGCCGGGCGAAGAGAACATCTTCTCCGACATCACGTGGGTCGGATGCGCCGGCGAACCGAGCGCGAAGCAGCGCGAGGTGTTTGAAGTCGTGAAGACGGCGCGCGATGCGTGCGTGCAGTCGGCGCAGCGCGCGTGGAACGACAAACAGGCGCAGCAGGGTTGGCAGCTCGACGACGCGGCGCGCGACGTGATCATCAACGCTGGATACGGTGATTTCATTAAGCATCGCACCGGTCACAGTCTCAGTCGCGGGCCAAAGGTGCATGGGTTGGGCGTGAACATCGACAACCTCGAAACGCACGACACGCGACAGGTGTTGCCAGGCATCGGCTACACCGTCGAGCCGGGAGTGTATCTGCCCGAGTTTGGCGCGCGGCTGGAGATCAACGTGTTCGTCGATCCGGTCAAGGGGCCGACGATCACGAGCTGCGTGCAGGATGAGATCGTGTCGCTCGTCTGAATTTTGGGAGGGAACAATCGTGGGCGCGAAAACCAAATCGCCGTGGAGCGTGCATCCGAGCCTTCAGTACGTCCAGAACATGATGACCAACACGATCGGCGACGACGTGAAGGCATGTCCGTGTCAGACGATGGTGCCGCTGTATCGCGAGAACGTCTTCGCGCAGATCAAGCCGACGGCCAACACGCGCATCGACCTCGCCCTGTTCCTTCGCGGCGCAAAACCATCCAAGAGTGTGATGCCAACCGGCGGGGAACAAAAGGGCGATCGCATTACGCACCGCATTGCGATCGAGTCGGTCGATCAGATCAACGGCGACGTCAGGAAGTGGATGAAAGCCGCGTACGAACTGGCGGCCCCTAAAGCGAAGTGAGGCAGCTCATGGCGACGAAAACTTCGACGGATAAGTTGAACAACATGTCGTCCACGGCTGTAGAGAAGGCGACGGGTAAGACGTGGCCCCAGTGGTTGAAAGCGCTCGATGCGGCCGGCTGCAAGAAAATGAACCACAAGCAGATCGTCACCGTCGTACACGAAAAGTTCGGCCCGTGGTGGCAGCAGATGGTGACGGTGGGCTACGAGCAGGCCCGCGGACTGCGAGAACTACATCAAAAAGTGGACGGGTATTCGTTCAGTATCAGCCGCACGATTCCCGCGTCGACGACCACGATCTTCGACGCGTTTACGAAACCCGCGCAGCTCAAGCGCTGGATGAACGGCGATCAATTCGAAGTAACCACAGCTACGCGCGGCAAATCGCTTCGAATGAAGTGGCCGGACGACACGCGCGTGAACGTGATGCTTTATCCGAAGAGCGTTGGGAAGGCGCAAGTCGTCGTCGAGCACAACAAGATCGCCAGTTCTACCGCGATGAAAAAGCTCAAGAGCTACTGGGCGAAACGCGTGGAAGAATTGCAGGCGATGTTGACGAAGTAGCGTGTCATGGCCAAACGAGAATCAAAATCGAAACGTTCGCTGGCAAAGTATCAAGCCAAGCGGAACTTCTCCAAGACGCCCGAGCCGAGCGGGAAGTCCGCGAAGCGCGCGAAGGTTGCGAAGAAAAAGGTTGGCCTATTCTTCTGCGTGCAGAAGCACCTGGCCAGCCATCTGCACTACGACTTTCGCCTCGAGCATCGCGGCGTGTTGTTGAGCTGGGCCGTGCCGAAGGGGCCTTCGCTCAATCCGGCCGACAAGCGGCTGGCGATGCACGTCGAGGATCATCCAATTGACTACGGCGACTTCGAAGGCGTCATCCCGGAAGGTTACGGCGCGGGCATCGTGATGCTGTGGGATCAGGGCACGTGGAAGCCGGAAGTCGAGGACATAGACGCGGCGTTAGAAAAGGGCGACCTGAAGTTCACGCTCGATGGCGTAAAGCTCAAAGGTTCGTGGGTCCTCGTGCGCACGCGAGGCTGGGGCGGAAAATCACCCACAGGTGAGAGTCGAAGCTGGCTGCTCATCAAACACCGCGACGACTGGGCCGGCGAAATCAACATCACCGAGAAGGCGCCAGCGAGCGTCAAGAGCTTCGGCGATTTCGCGGACATCCTCGCGAAAGACAAACCCGACGTGTGGGAATCGCATCGCCCGGCCGAAGGTGGGGCGGCGGGGAAGATGTTGCAGGACATCATCGCGAAAGCGGCGGCGCTGAAGGGAAAGAAGAAAAAGTCGGTCGCGAAGCAACAGAGTCCGCGCAAGGGCACGAAGAAATGAACGCGGTGATTGTTGATCGGTGCGTGAACGATCGACTTGTCACGTACCAAACACCGTTTGATTCATCCCAGCGATTGCAAGTACTCGATCACGTTCGTCGACTTGCCCTTCTCCGCGTGCGTCAGCAGATCGATACCATGCGGACCGAGCGAATTCTTCGCACTGGGGAACGCTTCGATCGCTGCTTTGACGATCTCGAGCTTTCCCATCATCGCGGCGACGAAAATGTCGAAGCGGGCCCCGCGATCGATCAGAAACTGCGCGATGTCCCGCCGGCCCATATGTCCCGCGCCGCCAATGGCGGCTTCGAAATCGCCGTTGCCATGATCCACCACCGCGTTGAGCACCCTCGGATGTTCGTCGAGCATCGAGCGAGTCTTGTCCAGATCGCTGTGGCCCGCACCAACGAACGCGCGGACGATTTCCTTCTCGATCGGCGGCGGTTTGACGGGCTTAGTCGCCGGTTTGTCCTGCGCGAACGCGACCGTTCCCACGCACGACGCGGCACAGATCGCGGTGCCGAAATGAATGAATGATCGGCGGCTCAGCTCGTTGGACATAATTTGCTCCGTGTGAAGTGCGGGACTCACAATAAGGGATGCGCACGATCGTCGAAAGTTACCGACATTTCCCATCGCGGCGTTAAGCTGTTCGGCATGGATCTTCGACTCATCCCGTTCAAACACAACGTTTGGGCAACTCGTGCGCAGTTGGATATTTGTCGACCGTTAACCGACGAGCAATTCCATCGGCGCTTCGAGATCGGCTGCGGGAATCTGCACGACACGTTCGTTCACATCATCGGCGCGATGGATCGATGGGCAGATCGGATTTCCGGTGTCCCACTTCCGCCGCGGGAAGAGAACACGACGCATCGAACGGTAGACGACTTGTGCGGAATGCTGGATCGCGCGACGACGAAACTCGAAGGAGTTGCGCGACGGATAATCGCAGAGAACCGCGTCGATGAGATGATGGAGTTCCCCGGCCCGGAAGGTCAGCCGCCGTATCGGTTTCATCGCGCTTCGGCGATGGTTCACGTGACGACACACGGGATGCATCACCGCGCCCAGATCTTCAACATGCTGCGGCAACTGGGCGTGAAGCAGACGTTGGACGGCGACACAGTCGAGTGGGAACTGTTTACGAACGAGTATTAACCCAAGCCGCTGAGGCACGTTTTTTGCACGGCAATATTCAACGAAAGGACTGGATTTATGGCGAAGGCTCGAAAAGCAAAGTCGAAGACCAAGACCACGAAGAAATCGACAATGAAAACTGCGTCGAAACCGAAGCGCCGCAAAGCGAGCAAGCGCGAGCTGATCAACACCGGCCGCGACAAACGCTACGTCCGCCGCGACGCGGGTGGCCGGTTTAATGAGAGCGACGACGTCGGTCGATCGCTTTCGATGGATCGCCGACGAAAGGCCAAGACGGTTTCGAAGTCCGGCCAAGGGGACCGCGGCGATCGAAAGCGGTAGTCGATTTCGGCAAAGGAAATGTCGTGCTGAGGTACCCGGTGTACCTCAGCACGGCATGAAGGTTTCGTGCCTCGATGGAGCTGCCACAGCTTCGCAGATATCTTCCGCCTTAGAATCCTGTTACCGTCCGCGCCTATCACAAATGCTTACGACCAACCCATCGCTCGCTGGCCGCGGCGCGTGTCGGCGGCGCTGGGGACCTATGCGCTGATCGGCGGCGTCATGTCGTTTTTGGGGTGGGTGCTCAACCTTCCTCGGCTCACGGACTGGACGAACAGCGACCTTTCGATCCAGCCAAATTCCACCGTGTGTGTCGCCATGAGCGGCACCGGACTCTCGTTCCTTGCTGCGAGGCGTCCGCGCATCGCCATGGCGCTTGGGTTCATTGTCGCCATCATCGGGGGCTTAACTCTCGTCGAGTGGGTTAGCAGGATTAATCTGGGCATCGATTCGTTGCTGATGTTCGATCGCGAATGGGGCCGCGTAGGCGTGATCTATCCCGGCCGCATGGGCCCGCCTGGCACGCTGTCGTGGACGTTGATTGGCACCGCACTCATCCTTTCCGGTTTCGATAATCGCCGAGCGCGACAGGCGGTAGCGGTTCTCGCATCGATCGTCGCATGCATTGCGACGCTGTCGCTGACCGGCCATCTCTTTGGAGCCAGCACGCTGTATTCGTTGCCGCGCCTTACGGTAATCGCCCTCCAGACGGCGACATTCAGCTTTGCGGTGAGCGTCGGGCTGATCCTGAGCGTTCCCGGGTGCCGCCCGATCCGCACGCTGCTGGAGGACAGCGCCGCGGGAATCCTCGCGCGGCGGACGCTGCCGGTGATCGTGCTCATTCCGATCGTAATCGGCTGGCTCCGCGTCGTCGGACAGCGCCACGGCCTGTACGACATGGAGTTTGGCGCGGCGCTGCGCACCATCGTGGAGATCACGCTGCTTGGCGTCCTGTGGTGGTGGGCACTGAACACGCTGCGCGCCTACGAAGCGGCGTTACACGAGCGCGAACGGTTGCTTCGCACCGTCACCGAGAATGCGCGCGTCGGCTTGGTCATCATCAGCCCCGACCACCGATATCTTTACGCAAACAAGTCGTACGTCGATGTGCTTGGCCTGAGCACCTACGAGATCATCGGCCAGCGGATTGCGGATGTGCTGCCGGACGTTTACGAATCGCAGATCAACCCGCGACTACAGCGCGCGTTCGCCGGTGAACGTGTCGACTACGAGCTGTCGATGCCCGAGCAGGATAGTTTCGTGGCGGTGACCTGTCAGCCGCAGGTTGAAAATCAGATCGTGCGAAGCGTGATTGTCAGCGTCATCGACGTCACGGAGCGCCGCCGACAGGAAGTTGCACTTCAGAACAGCGTGGACGCCGAACGCGCCGCGCGCGCCGAAGCGGAACACGCCAGCCGGATGAAGGACGAGTTTCTCGCGACGCTGTCTCACGAGCTGCGCACGCCGTTGAATGCGATCCTCGGGTGGTCGCAACTGATGCGGCTCGGAAAAGTACGTGAAGAAGACATTCAGGAAGGCTTCGCGTCGATCGAGCGAAACGCCCGCACGCAGACACAACTCATCGAAGATCTGCTGGACATCTCGCGCATCACCTCGGGCAAGATGCGGCTCGACGTGCAGCCGGTTGATCTGGTCAGCGTGATCGACGCGGCGTTGGAAGCAATCTCACCCGCCGCCGACGCCAAGAGCGTTCGCGTGACGAAGGTGCTCGACCCGCTCGCCGGGCCGGTGTCAGGCGATCCAGGGCGTCTGCAGCAAGTCGTATGGAACCTGGTCAGCAACGCGGTGAAGTTTACACCGCGCGGCGGCAGGGTGCAGGTCACTCTGGCGCGCGTGGATTCGCACATCGAAATCACCGTCAGCGACAACGGCGAAGGCATCAAATCCGAGTTTCTCCCCTTCGTGTTCGAACGCTTCCGCCAGGCGGATCAGTCGACCACGCGTCGACACGGTGGAATGGGGCTGGGGCTTTCGATCGCCAAGCAGCTCGCCGAGATGCACGGCGGCGAGGTGCGCGCGGCGAGCCCGGGAGTCGGACAGGGTGCGACATTCGTCATCTCGCTTCCAATCACAACGGTGCTTCCGCCGACCGGGGAGGGATCAAGCATTTATCCGCGCGCGAAAGAATCATCTGCAGCGAATTCGCAGGCGTCACCGGCGTTGGACGGGTTGCGCGTGCTGGTGGTAGATGACGAACCCGATGCGCTCGAACTGATCCGCCGCGTGCTGGTAGGATGCGGCGCTGACGTGAGCACCGCAGCCAGCGTGACCGAGGCAATCAGCATGATCGATCGCATCAAGCCGAATCTGCTCATCAGCGACATCGGCATGCCGGAGCGAGACGGCTACGATCTGATCCGTCAGCTTCGCGAACTCGGACACACAAGCCGCGAAGTGCCGGCGGTCGCACTCACCGCATTCGCGCGATCGGAAGATCGGCAGCGCGCGTTGCTTGCCGGCTATCAGATTCACCTGGCTAAGCCGGTGGAACCGAAAGAACTCGCCGCGGCCGTGGCGAGTCTTGCGGGGCGCACCGGTCGGCGACAAACGTCACGCGCGACGCCAAGCCGCATCATGCTTCATTCACTTTGATCGAGTTGATCTTGGTTGGTTTGTTCGGCCGATCGTTCGCACCGCGGGGGGCGTTGGCGATTTTGTCGACGACTTCCAATCCCTTCGTCACCTTGCCGAACACGCTGTACTGATTGTCCAGATGCGGCGAATCCGCGTGCATCAGGAAGAACTGCGAGCCCGCCGAATTCGGATCGCTCGTGCGCGCGGCAGACAGCACGCCGCGAACGTGTTTGCGCGGGTTGAACTCGGCTTTGAGCATGTAACCCGGCCCGCCCGTTCCGGTGCCGGTCGGATCGCCGCCCTGGATCATGAAACCCGGGATCACGCGGTGGAAGATCACGCCGTCGTAATAGCCTTCGCGCGCCAGAAACAGAAAACTGTTCACATGGCCGGGCGCGTCCTTCGGATAAAACTCCACCTCGATCGGTCCTTCGCTGGTGTCGAGGGTCGCGGTGTAATTCTTGTTCGGATCGATCGTCATCGCCGGCGGGGCGGAATAGGTCTTGGCCATTTGCTTCTCCGTTGATGGTTTAGTTATTGAGAGGCTTCGCAGAGGCGCGCGATTGTGTCAAGTCGCGCGCGCGATCTCGATCAGGTTCTGCGAAAAATCGTTCGCGATGGTCCTCGCTAGTTGTGTCGAGACGATCGCCGTTTTGCACGTCAAGCCAAAATGCAGCTTCTCGCCCAGCGTCGATGGCGTGAAGACGACCGGCATCATCGGACCCACCGGCGAGACGCGCACATATTCCATCACCGGATCGGGACAATATTTGCTCAGCCACGTGCGGTTGAGGTTCACGTTCGATATGCCAGAGCACAGCGGCGCGCGTTTGCGATACCAATTCAAGAGCGACTCTCGCGAGAAAACTCTGCCGGCCAGCACGGTTACCGCCAGCCGAAACTGGCTTGACTCGGCGCTCGCCAGTTTCTTCGACCGACGGTTCTGAAACGCGATCGATCGCGCCAGTGCCCGCCAGTCGTTCAGGTGGTGCCGTTTGCAAAGCACGGAGGTGAAGCCAAGGAAGATGCCGAACTCGTCGTCGGCTACTTCGCGCGAGCCGGCGCGCAGGTCGACGATTGTGCCCAGCGCGAGGTTGTACCGTTTCTTCGTCGGCCGCGCTGCGATGTGACGGTCGCAGGTCCGGGCCATCGCTGTGAGGAACAGGTCGTTGATCTTCACATCGTTCGCCCGCGCTACGGCAAAAAGCTCGGTCACCAATCCATCTGGCAGATGATGCAGCGAGAAATGCGTGTCGGTTCCGGTGAAGCCGTCGCGCTGCTCGATTCGTCGCGCGGACTTCATCCGCGCGGACCAGCGCATCGTGTCCAGCACCGCACCGCCAACCGACCAGGGCGCATGGCCCGGGCCGAATCGATTCCAGTAGCCGCGCTTGGCGATCCTGAGTGGCACACGTCGCGCGCGTTGCGGATCGAACATCCGCAGGAACCATTCGCGCAGAAGCATTCGGATCGACACGCTGTCCGCCACGCGATGCTGATAGACCACGCCGGCCCAGTAGCTGTCCTGATCTTCCTTAAGCACGAACGGCCGAAACGGATCGAGGCCATTCGGATTGAACGGCCGATTCAGGCCACGCGTCAGTTGTTCCGCCAGATCTCCGGTGAGCGGATCGAGCACCTTCACATCCGGCAGCGTTTCGGTCGGACCGGATTGCTCGAAGCGCTTGGCGACAACCCGGATCGGTCCGATGCCCAGATCGCTCAGCGTTTCGACCCAGGCGCGATCGACGACAACCTGATCGGCCTGCCCGCGCAACCGCATGACCTGCGCGGCGTTGTATGGATGGATCGCATCGAATTGACGGATCAGTCGCTGAAACACATTGAGGCTATTGGCGTCAGGCGAACCCATGTCGGGGCAGATATTGTGCAGACGGCGCGCGGCGTGCAAGTGCCGCGGCGGGGCGATAAACCGCTTCAGGCTGCGACCGCCATCAGCCGATACGAACTACTGACGACAGGACAGGCGTTGCGAGGATTGCGTCTATCCGCTGTTTTTGCGACAACAACCCGGCCTGTCGTAAGTCTTGTCATATTAAGGGCTAATTCCCAAAGCGTCACGCGGCCATCCGTATGAATCCAAAGGCCAAGAAGGTCATCAAGTTCGTGTTGCGGTGGGGCATCGCCGTCGCCGGTATCGGCTGGGTGATCAGCAACATCTCGCTTTACAACCGCGTGCTGATCGCGAACCCGACGACACTGCGCCCGACCCCGGTGCGACTCGCCGCTGAAGCGCGGGATGAGGACACCAACTTCCTCGTGCATCATCCGTTTGTGCTTCCCGGACAGATCTCCGAAAGCCAAGTCGCGCGCACCGAACTGTTCGTTAAATCCGATCGCGACCAAACCAAAATCCGCGACGACAACGGCGCCGAGCGAATCGTCGAAGTGCTCGGTCTGAAAGTTATAAACGATCCCGATCGCACGCATTGGCCGCTGCTGGTCGCTAAGCCGCGGACGTTCTGGATGAAATACACCGGCGGCGATTGGGGTGATCGGCCGGAACTGATCTCCCCGTCGCGCGTCGCGGATTACGCGATTCGCGTTGAATATCCGATCATCGACACCGGCGTGGGGCCGATGACGTACCAGGCGTTCAACAATCACCCGTTCTACCTGATCCTGGCGATCCTGGTTTTCCCGGTCACGTTCATCATCACCAGCTTCCGCTGGCACATGCTGCTCAAGGCGCTGCAGATCCGGATGAGCCTGTCGCGCACGTTCGTAATCAACATGGTCGGCGCGTTCTACAACACGTTCCTGCCCGGCTCCACCGGCGGCGACGTGCTCAAGGCATATTACGCCGCCAAGCAAACGACCATGCATCGCACGCGCGCGGTGATGAGCGTGATCATCGATCGCATCATCGGACTGCTCGCGCTGGTGATCATGGGCGGCACCGCGGCGACGTTTCAATACTTCACCTCGCATCAGGATGATCCGGCCACCAAGAAGTGCGGCCAGGTGGCGCTCGGATCGGCGGCGATCATCGGCGTCACGATTCTTGGATTGGTACTGCTCTACAACCGCACGCTCCGCCGCATCAGCGGGCTCGATTGGGTGCTGAATCGCCTGCCGATGCAGGCACAAGTTCAGAAAGCGCTCGACACGATGGAGATCTATCGCCAGCACTGGCTGGCGGTCGTGTTCGCGATCCTGATGACGCTGCCGGTACACGGCGCCGTCGTCGTCTCCGCGACTTTCGCGGGCCTTGCGTTCGGCCTTCCCATCAGCCCCGCGTACTACTGGGTTGCCGTGCCGGTGATCGTGCTGTCGGGATCGATCCCAATCTCGCCCCAAGGCGCCGGCGTGATGGAATTCTTCGCCATCCTCCTCACCCGCAGCCACGGCGTGACGATCAGCCAGGCGTTCGCGCTGACCATGTCAATCCGCGTCGTCCAAATCCTCTGGAACCTCACCGGCGGAATCTTCGTCCTAAAAGGTGGCTTCCACGCGCCGACGAAGGCCGAGCAGCATGAACTGGCCGACGACGTGCCCGATCGCAATCCGCCGCCGCAACCGGCCTGAAGCCGGACATAATCATCGCTTTCACAATAACTTACGAGGTGCGAGCGACGCTTGGCTTCGTTGCATTAATCGCTGATACGCTGCGCTTGCCCCTCGCGCCCCTCCCCTATGGGTTCGTTTTGCACGATCGCCGAGAGCAGAGATTGGGCCACCGAGGCACACAGAAAACAGGGAAGAAGCAGAAACTAAATTTGCATTCATCTGTGTCCTCTGTGGCTCTGTGGCCAACACCGCATTTCTCTCTCCGACCTTGGCGTTCTTGGCGCCTTGGCGTTCAACCCTGTGTCGATTCCAAGTCAGCCATGACGTTGGCATCGATCTTGGGAGGACGCTTCCACCGTTGGATCGTCTCCCCCTATTACTGCCCCCGTTGCGCGAAACGAGCGCGCCGCGCGCAGCGCAAGCGTGGGACGTGTCGTTTCGACCGCGCCAGCCGTGACAAGAAAAATATTTTCCAATTCTGCGCGTTGCGCGCGGCGCAACGCTGGCGGGTAGTGCGTCAGTTTGAATTTATTGAGGCAGGACGCGACAGGGGCTCCGCTCCTCGGCCCCCTCGGCGTAATCGTGACACTGGATAGGGCGATGACCACGAAAGCGATGGTGGCGATCGCAAGGAACAGAATCGAGCGGCGGATGATGGGGACGCGATCCTTCACACTGTATTCCAGCGGGGTTGGCGTCTTGCTCACGCCGGCTAGTCTAGTCTAACCGAGCAGCGCTACTAGATCACTGATTTCCCAAACGCGGGAAGCAATGCCCGCTTCAGGCGCGCCCCCGCGCTCTCATCGCTTCTCCAGTGAATGCTTCCGCACTTCGTGATCGATCGGACTTACTGTGATATTCTGCAAGGCACATGTTCCGCCGCCTCGATCGTCTTGTCGTTCGCGTGCCCAATCTGCCGAGCGCGGTAGCGTATTATCGTGATGTCCTCGGGCTGACCGTGCTGCGCGAAGAGAAACGCGTCGCGAGCTTGCGGTTCGCCGATCAGGATTGCGGCGAAGTGATCCTGCATTGCGATCCGGACTTGCCGGCTGAGGCGGTTTATCTGCTGGTGGATGATGTGCGCGATCTGCACCGTCGCCGAAACGAGCTGCGGCTGAAGTTCACCACGCCGCCCTCGCGCGTGGCGCGCGGGTATCGGGCGACGGTGAAAGATCCGTTCGGGACGATCCTGCACCTGATCGATCGCAGCGACGAGACCAGCCTGTCGCAGCGCGAGCCGGCGAATCATCTGGAAGATGCGCGCCCATTGGGCGCGCTGTTCGACGGCGTGTCGCAGCACATCCCGGCCAAGCGGGCGCTGCTGACGAAGCTGTACGAAAATCTCGGTCGCACGGCGGACGATCTGCCTTACACGCCGCACTTTGAAAGTTTGTACGAACCGTACATCGCTGACTATCACGATCCGAAGCCGGATCGTGCCGAAGTCTGGCGACACCTGCTCAACATCCGCAAGGCCGGCAAGCTCCCCAAGCTCGGCGAGGCGCGCAGCAAGCCGCCGGAGGTTTCAAATGAAGACCGCGAGCACCTGCGAACGCTGCTAGGCGAACATCTCGGCAAGCGCGATCGGCTGCCGTACACCGCGAAGTTTGAAGAGATCGTGGAAGAGTTCAACAAAACGCAGCCGAGGAAATTGTCGCCGCATCTGGTGTGGAGGCTGGCGGCGACGATTGCGAAGTAGAGCCTGATTACGTGATTACGTGATTACGTGAGAAGGCGTCATCTCCTCCTCTCACGTAATTACGTAATCGCCTAATCAACGCGTCTTACGCGAGCGGCGCAAAGAGGCTGATGTGGTTCCCATCCGGATCCGTCACGATCGCATACCTCTGCCCCCAGAACGCATCCCATGGCGACTTGTGTCCGTGATAGCCCGCGCGCGTCAGTTTGTTGAACGTCTGGTCGACGCTCGCGGGTGAGTCACACTTAAACGCCAGTTCCATCCGCGCGCCGCCGGACGGTTCGGTCCAGGTGGGGTCGATGCCTTTGACCATCTCGGTGGTGTTCCAGGAAATTCGGTATCCGTTCGACGTGGTGACGTCGACGTACGGCTCGGCGTCTTTGCCTTCTGGGATCGGGAGACCGAGCGTGCGATAGAACTTCAGCGACGCGCCCATGTCTCTGACGACCAGGCCGATCATGTCGGGAAGAATTGGCATGTGTGATTCATACCGACGAGATGCGGTTGCTTGCAATCTATTCTCGCGCGGTTTCGTTTGGAGAAGGTGAGACTTGCCGCAAGCGGCGCGAGATCACGATCGTCCAAACCGCGCGCTTGGGGCGCGTGGCGTGCCTGGTCCCATCCCGTATCCCTCAAGATCCAGGAACTGCCGGATCAATCGAGCGATGAGCGTGCTCTTTTTGAACCCGCGGTCGCGGCAATAGTGATCGAACCGGGTGAACTCTTCGTCGTTCAGAAGGACGGTAATTTTCGCGAGTTTCTTTCGGTTGGTCGCCACGCGGGATGCTCCAGTTCGTGGGAGTTCGCACTTATCCTACAAGTGCGGACAATTTTACACATCGCCGCATAAGTACGTAAAGGTGCGTAATCAACGATTTCCGGCACGGCCTTCGCTTTGTGTTCTTCGCTGTCGAGTTTGACCGGGTTGTAGGGCCAGGGCCGGGCCAATTCGCTTGTCACGGACGACGAACGCGAAGAAGCGAGTCGTATCCGTGAAGTCAGCCAGCACAATTCGTCGTCCGCCTCGACGTCGCTCCATGCGAACGAGTTCGCCTTTAGTTCGGGCGATTTCGCGAGCGGACCAGCCGATGCCTGACCTGATCGCCCCGATGATGGCGACGCTCGCACCGCTTCCCCCCGACGACCCGGACTTTGCATTCGAATACAAGTGGGACGGTGTCCGCACGATCGCGTTCTTCGATCGCGGACGGTGCCGGCTTCAGACTCGCAACCTGCTGGACACCACTCGCC
>JACMJD010000473.1 GCA_014380825.1 Phycisphaerae bacterium
CGCAGGCACGCGTCGAAGTCGCCCTGGATTTGCAACGTGAGCGCGCCGTAATCCAGCGCCTGGCTGAGTTTGCCCAGCGAGATTTTTCCCGAGCCGATGAACACGATCCCCTGCATCTCCGAGAGCGACGCGAACATGGCCAGGCTCGCGCTGGTATTGCCCGTTGACGCACACGCGACGCGCTTCGCGCCCACCATCCGCGCATGCGTGAACGCAGCCGTCATTCCGTTGTCTTTGAAACTGCCGGAGGGATTCAGTCCTTCGTACTGAAGGTTCAGCCGAGCGGGCTTCATGTTGAGCTGCCTGGCGAGCAAGTCCGCATGTTGCAGCACGGTGCGGCCTTCGCCGATCGTGACGATGTCGTCTTCGCGCCGACAGAACGGCATCAGCTCGCGGAATCGCCAGACGCCGGAAAAATCCAACCGGCCTTCGTTGACGAAGCCCTTCGTCGCCCAGCGGTGCTCGAAAAACGAGAGGCTTTTCGGAACGGGAATTCGCGACCAGTCATACGCGATGTCCAGCAGGCTGCCACAGCGACCGCAGGTAACGCGCACTTCGTCGATCGCGAACGTGCTGGCACAGTCCGGATGAATGCATCGCTGAAAAGCCGCGTCGGTCATGATCGGTAAAAGCTAGAGCGGCAGGAAGGAAACGTCAAAGTCGTTGACGCAAAACTCGGTCACAACCCCCGGCGCGACGATCGCAACTCCACATCGCGCTGCCGTTGATGCTCGGTGGCTTTCTTCAGCGTCCGCTTTTCCGACCAACTCAGGCTCTGCATCCCGTGCGCGGAAACTTTCGCGAGGATTGCGTCGATCGCGCGTTGCTCGTTCACGGCTTCGCGCGCGAGCTTCGCGGCGCGTTTTACCTTCCGCTTCGACGCGCGGCGAGGTTTCGTGGGATTGATTTCGTACGCCGCGCTGTAGTCGATCGTGTCGGCGTATTCTTCCGGGCCCACCGCGATCAAGTTTCGCTTCAATTGCAGACAATACATGAACCCGAACATCGCGAGGATCGCCAAGCCGATGCTTCCAGTGGCGAGTGCGATCATCGCGCCGAGGACCGCGCAGACCATTCCCGCGTTGCACGAGAAAAGCATCGACTTGTAGTAGCCGAATCTCGGCCAGAGGATGGTCTGCAACATCTGGCCGCCATCGAGCGGGAAGATCGGCAGGAGGTTGAAGCAGAGCAGACTCCAACTGATCTGATAAATCCAATAAAGGTATCGCCAGACGTCGAGCCACCCTTCAAAGTTCCGGATTGGTTTGGTCAAGCCGAAGGGATTCCACGGCACCCAACCGCTGAGCATCCACAGGATCACACCGCAGATCAGGCAGATGAGGACGTTGACGGCCGGTCCACCGGCGACCGTGATGAACGTCGGCAATGGCCGACGCGGAGGCGATGCCATCGCAAGCCCGCCGAGCGGGTGCATCAAGATATCGTTCGCTTCACCGCCCACCCATCGCGCCGCGAAGCAGTGGCCGAACTCGTGCAGGAGCACGATCAGAAACAGAATGCTCACATTCTGAACCCGATCCTGCCACGTCCAGCCCGGCCCCAGTCCAAACACCAAAACCAGGATCGTGTACACGACCATCGACGCATGCGCACGAACGCGAATGCCGAACGCGGTGAACAACGGCAGCGAACCCGTCAGCAGCCACATCAGCGGATTGCCGGCGGAGGGATTGCGGTCGCGATAATACGGTCGATCCTGCCAAGCCATATCGTTTACTTCACTTCCGTGTGTCGCGCGCGTGTCGCGATCTCATCCCACACGATCGCCAAATTGCTCATACATCAGCAGCGTGGCGATCGTTTTTCCGTCAGCGATTTCTCCGCGACGGATCATCTCCAGCGATTCTTCGAAACTCACTTGCAACAGCTCGATCTCTTCGCCTTCTTCCAACTGCTGCGTCTGCTTCTGAAGATCGTAGGCGGCGAAGGCGTACATCTTCTCGGTCAGGATGCCGGGCGAAGTGAAGAAGTTGCCGATCACTTTCATCCGCCCGGCGAGATAACCGGTTTCCTCAAGCAATTCGCGGCCCGCGCAATTCATCGGCGGCTCGGTTTTTTCGAGCGTGCCCGCCGGCAGCTCGATCAACTGCTGGCCGACGACATATCGACGGTTCTTGATCAAGATGATGTTCGACTCATCGACGAACGGCAGAACCACGACCGCGCCCGGATGTACCACCACTTCGCGGAAGACGCGCTTGTTTTGTTCCTCGTCCCGCAGGTGATGCACTTCCAGGCGCAGTTTTCGGCCTTCAAAGATCACCTGCTTCTCGATGAGTTGTAATGCCATGAATTTCGCTCCGTATGTTTGCGATTATGGTCGGTTGGCGCGATGCGGACAATCTTAATGTTGAACGTGCGCGGCGCGCATCCCGCGAGGATTTCTCGATCCGTCCTCCGTCTGCTAATTTGTTCAGTCGGTGGCCATTCGAATCACCAACGCGACGGCGATGTACATGATCATGCTGCTGGTGTTCGCCGGCGGCATGTGGGCGGTGCTGGTGTTCGGCTCGACGCTTCAGGCGCAGCCGGATCTGGCGGGCGATTGGGAACTTGCGCTGGAAGGCCGCGGCAAGCAGGAACCCCTTCGCGCGACAATCGAACAGTCCGGCCGATACGTGCGCATGATGATCGCCGGGAAGAAGCTTGATCTGCGGATCGTCGCGAGCCGGCCGCAGATTGAA
>JACMJD010000474.1 GCA_014380825.1 Phycisphaerae bacterium
AGCGAAGTCTCATTGGTACTTGATGTCACTGCCCGGCCCGCCGTCCATCTCGTCGTTGCCTGCACCGCCTGCGAGGAAGTCGTTGCCGGCGTTGCCGAGGAGGCTATCGTCGCCGGCGTCGCCCCAGATCTGGTCGTTGCCGGCACTGCCGAAGATCGTGTCGTTGCCCGACCCGCCGCGCAGTTGCAGCAGGTTGATGGGGTTAGCTTGGCTGGCGTCGATGAGATTATTGCCGCCGCCAGCGTGCAGCTCGACACGTTCGTTCCACGCCATCGTGACGGGGGCGCTCCCCTGTCGTTCGTAGACGCTCCCGCGGATCGTGTGCGTTCGATGAGCGGCGTCGGTGCTGTCCTCCAATCGCAGCGTATCGTAACCCGCGCCACCGTCGACGAAGATCGCCGTATTGCGCAGCAGGGCGAGATTGCTCGTGCCCAGCATGACCTGATCGTCACCGCGTCCGCCGAAAACTCGAACCTGCTCGCTGATGCTGCGCGGCAGCTCGATGCGGTTCGCATAGTGATTGGCGATCAGGTCGACCTTCTCGGCCGAGTACTCGATCGCGAACGGCATGAGCCCGGGCTTGATCACCGACACCCAGTCCAGCCGATACGCATCGGCGCCGGTGTCGAGGTTGTCCTGCATCGACAGGGTGTCGATCCCGGCATCGCCGAAGACGCTGAGCTGGCCGTTGATTTTCGAATCCATATCGCCATCGCCGATGATCAGCGTGTCGTTGCCTTCACCGCCGTGGACGAGCACCGTCTGATCAGCGTTGATGTATCCGACGTTGATTGTGTCGGCGACATCGCTGCCGAAGACGTGGATTCGCTCGGCAGAAATGTACGAGACATAACGGGCGGGACTCCACTGCACGCGGTCGCTTCGGACGATCATGTTTTCCGGATCGTCATGAAAAGTTTGATCGACGATGACGCGATCCGCGCCGTTCCCGCCGTCGAACTTGATCCGCCCTTCCAGACTGCCGCCGGTTTTGAGCGTATCGTCGCCGTTGGCGGCGAGGATGTTGAACGTCACGCCGATCGGTCCGCCCCCGATGTCGAACGTGTCGTTTCCGCCGGCATCGATGATGATCACCCTTTCGAAGAACGGGCTGTTCAGTTGGTGGTTCGCACCGTTCAGCGTCCAGGAGACGACGCGGGTGTCGCTGTATTCGCTCACGTGAACGGACAGTTGATCGTTGCCGCCGCCGAGCAGGATCGTCACGCTGTCGACCGAGGGGTCGGCGTCCATCAGTAATCGGGAATCCAGAGCCTCAAAACACGGTAAGTTGCGCTCGCGCCGCATATGACCTTTCTGTTTGGCGGGCGAAATAGCCCGCACGGAAGACAGACGGGAAGGCCCGCGAGAGGGGCCAACCCCGGTGCGGAGAAATCCCGGCCGGCGCGGAGTACGGTTATGGTCGGCTTGCGGTGGCGTTGATTGGCGCGTCGGTGCGCTGGACCTGGCCGGGCGCGGGTTGCGTATCGCGGGCGGGGTCATTCGGGGCGTAGTCGATGGTGGAGCCGGTCCTCGCGACCTGATCCAGGATGTTTGTCGTTGGAAACACCGTGCCGAGTAGAACCGTGGCCGCACACGAGAGGATGATCGCGGTGGCGACGGGAACCGAATGCGGGATCGACGCCGCCTCGGATTCACCCGAGTCGAAGGCGGACGCGGATGTTTCGGGGCGCAGGAACATCGTGCCGACGATCCGCAGATAGTACGCCGCGGAGATCGCGGCGTTGATCATTGTGATCACGACCAGCCAATACAGCTTCGCATCCAGCGCCGGGCGGATCAGATAGAGCTTGCCGAAAAAGCCGACCGTCAATGGCAGGCCGATCAGACTGAAACACGCGATCGCCATCGCCAGACCAAGTCCGACGTGACGGATTCCGGCGCCGGCGATGTCATCCAACGTTTCGGCGCTGCCGCCCGCGGTGAATCGGCCACGCCGATCCCACGCCGGTGGTGGCTTGGCGGGCAACATCATCAGCACCCCGAAGGCGGCGGCGTTCATGATTCCGTATGCGGCGATGTAGAACAACACGCCGTGCATCGCGCGGGTCTGGATGCCCGCGTCTCTCGTGGCCAGCAGTGTCGCGACGCCTACCAGCAGATATCCGCTGTGCGCGACCGAGCTGTATGCCAGCATGCGCTTCACGTTGTGTTGAAGCAGGCCCAGCAGATTGCCGACCGTCATGGTGAGGATCGCCATGATCATGATCAGCTTGCCGATGACGGGCGGGATCGCCCAGACACCGCCGCCGATCACGAACAGGATCTTCAGCAGCGCAACGAGCCCCGCAGTTTTAGGAACGAACGACAGCAGCGCCGTCACCGGTGTAGCGGCGCCTTGATAGACATCGCCCGCATAAAAGTGCAGAGGCACCGCCGCCATCTTGAACGCGAAGCCGGCGATCAGCATGATCACCGCCAGGATCTGCCAAGGGGTCAGCACGACGAGTTTGGTATCGTTGCCGGTCCAATCCAGCGACATGTTAAAGCGATCCATCAGCTCGGACATGTTCGTCACGCCGGTCGTGCCGTACAAATAGCTGAAACCGAACAGCATGATCGCCGCAGACATTGCGCCGAGGAAAAAGTATTTGACGCCCGCTTCCTGCGCGGCGGGAAGCGGTCGCGAGATCGACACCATGATGTATGTCGGGATGCTCGCCAGCTCCACGCCGAGGAACAGCAGCACCAGATCGTTCGCGCCGGCGACAATGAAGATGCCGGAGATCGACAGCAGCAGCAGACCGAAGTACTCGGCCGCTTCCGTGCCGAAGTTCACGCTGCTGTTGCCTTGTGCGTCGGCATCGGTCGGCCAGGAGAGCAGCACGAACAGGATTCCGATCCCGGCCGACAGGGCTTTGATGTAGTTCGCGAAGTGAAACACGCGAAACGCGTTATACGAATCGACGAGCACCTGCCCGCCCTGATCCGCGCTCATCAGTTGCCGAACTTGCAGCGCGAACACCAGCGCCAGCGCCGCGATCGCAACGATGGCCGACGCGCGGCGCGCCTGCGTGCGGTTGAACACGCCCACGATGAACAGCGCGCACGCCGTCACGATCAGGATCAGCTCGGGATGAATGACGGTCAAAAGGTTCATGGCGTTTGCGTGGCTTCTGCGACTTCGTTCGGCACGTTCGGGTTTTCAGATCGCACCTGCGGCTTAGGCGCCACGGCCGGCTGCATCGTGGCCACTGTGTGGAGCAACTGTACCGGCGTCTGCATCGATCGCGTCAGGAACGGCGATGCCAACCCCAGCACCAGGCAAAACGCTGCCAGCGGAACGAGGATCGCCAGTTCGCGGCCGTTGATGTCGTTCGACAGCGGCTGCGGGCCGTGGTCGATGCGCTTCACTTTCGTGCCAGGCTGAGCGTAATCGATCCGCTCATGTTCGGGCGACGCCGCCTGACCCTCATCGTGCGTGCCTTGATCCACTTCCGGAACCTTCAATGGCCCGAACAGCACGCGCGCCAGCATGTGCAGCATGTACACCGCGCCAAGAATCACACCGAGCGCCGCAAACGATCCGTACGCGATCCCCAGATGCGGCGACGTGAACGCGCCGAGAACCGTCAGGAATTCACTGACGAATCCGTTCAACCCCGGCAGGCCGATGCTGGCGAGCGTGAAGAACACGAAGAAGAACGCCAGCTTCGGCATGATCTTCGCCAGGCCGGAGAGCTGATTGATGTCGCGCGTGTGATAGCGGTCGTAGATCATGCCGATCACCAGAAACAGCGCCCCGGTGCTCAGGCCGTGATTGATCATGTAGAGGATACTGCCTTGGATGCCGATCGCGTTGAGCGCGCAGAGGCCAAGAATGCAGAAGCCCAGGTGCGAGACCGAGCTGTACGCGACGAGCTTCTTAATGTCGCGCTGCACCCACGCAACCAGCGCGCCGTAGATGATGCCGATGATGCACAGGACCGCGATGACTTTCAGCGTCGTGGGAAACACCACGCCACCCACGCCGACCATTCCCATCGGCACGGCGAGGCGTAGCAGGCCGTACGTTCCGAGTTTCAGCAGCACGCCCGCGAGGATCACGCTGCCGGCGGTTGGCGCTTCGGTGTGCGCCAGCGGCAGCCACGTGTGAACCGGGAACAGCGGCACCTTCACCGCAAAGCCGGCGATGAACGACATCAGCACCCAGAATCGCTCGGTGCGCGTGAGGCTGGTTTGCGCGAACATCGTCAGCTCGCTGATGTCGAAGCTGCCGCGCTGCATGCCCAGATAGATCACGCCCGCGAGCGTGAAGACCGAGCCGGTGAACGTGAACAGAAAAAACTTCCCCGCCGCCACGCGCCGCTCGGGGCCGCCCCAGATGCCGATGATGAAAAACATCGGCACGAGCGTGAGTTCGAAGAAAATGTAGAACAGCAGCAGGTCGCGCGCGATGAACACGCCCAGCATCGCCGCCAGCAGCACGAGCATCCACGCGTAATATTCTTTGGTGCGTTCGCGGATCGAATCAAAGCTCGCGGCGATCGCCAGCGGCGTGAGCAAAACCGTCAGCAACACCAGCCAGATGCTGATCGTGTCGACACCCAGGTGCGGCGAAAATCCGATCTCCTCAAGCTGAAACGGCGAGCCACTCTCCGGTTTGAAATCGATCTGCACCGATTCGGATAGCCGCTTCTCGGGCATGCTTGCGCTGAGATCCTGATGAAAGTCGAATTGCGTCGTCAACACGATCGCGATGATCGCGGTCAGCAAGCTGACGCCCAGCGCCACGCGCTTCGCGTTCTGCGCCGACGCCATTGCGCACATGCCGGCGCCGGCGAAGGGGACAAGGATCAATAGTGGCAGCAGCCATTCCATTACATGAACACCAGAATAAGGATGATCGCGATACCCAGCAGCATCGTCAGTGCATAGCCCTGCAAGTAACCGCGCTGCGTAAACAGCCGCAGCACCACGCCGAAAAGTTGGGCGATGATGCCGACAGAGTTGACGATGCCGTCAATGAAGAACCGGTCGAAGAACGCGAGCAATCGACCGAGCGCGCGGAGGGGTTCGACGATCACGGCTTGGTAGATCTCGTCGATCCAATATCTGTGATCAATCGCATTGACCAACCCCGGCACACTTGCGGCAAGCTGCTCGGCCTTGCGACGATTCTTCAAGTGCAGAATGTACGCCAGCCAGATGCCGGCGAGCGAGACCACACTGCTCACGACCATCATGATCCAATGGAACCGCTCAAGCCGCTCGCGTACGTCCGAATCCTCCTCGTGCAGCCCGAACGCTGACGGCGCCACGCCCGTGCCCAGGTAGATGCCGCTCGCCTTCACGAATGCACTGCGAATCGATGGACTGGCCGACAGGAAATGGCCGAGACGCTCGCCTTGAAACAGCACGATGCCGCTGAGCACCGCGCCGATCGCAAGAATGTAAAGCGGGACCATCATCATCGCCGGCTCGTGATCGTGATGATGGTGATCGCCGTGGCCGGTGCCGTGCGTATCGTGCGCTGCTTTTCCGTGATGGCGCGAATCGTGGATCAGGTGCGGATCCACGCTGTCATCCTGGCTGACGTGTTCGGGCGACGTGCCGTGCGGATCGTCGACGCCCGGTTTCCCAGGCGGCGGCGCGGGAATCACTTCGGGCCCCTCAAACACGCGGAAGTAGAGACGGAACGTGTAGTACGCGGTGAGAAACGCCGTGAACAGCAGGACAATTCCCAGGATCGCGTTATGCTCGAACGCGGCGGCGACGACCTCATCCTTGGAGAAGAATCCGCTCAGCGGCGGGACACCCGCCAGCGCCAGGCAGCCGATCAGCATCAGCCATCGAGTTTTCGGCAGTACGCGCTTGAGGCCGGACATCTTTCGCATATCAAGTTCGCCGGCCATCGCGTGCATCACCACGCCGCTGCTGAGGAATAACAGCGCCTTGAAAAACGCATGCGTGACCAGGTGAAACACGCCCGCAACCGGCGCCAATACTCCGACGCCGACGAACATGAACCCAAGTTGGCTGACCGTTGAATACGCGAAGACTTTCTTCAGATCGAACTGCCGCATCGCGATCGATGCTGCGAAGAGCGCGGTGAACGCGCCGACCACCGCCACGGTAATCAGCGGCGCGGAGTATGGCGCGCCGTTCGGTCCCCAGTGGAAGAACATCACCGCACAGCGCGCAATCATGTACACGCCCGCGGTCACCATCGTGGCCGCGTGGATCAACGCGCTCACGGGTGTGGGGCCTTCCATCGCATCGGGCAGCCAGACGTACAGCGGGAACTGTGCCGATTTGCCGAATGCGCCCAACATCAACAGGAACGGCACCGCGTGCATCGCCATCTGTTGGGTAGACGACATCTCGCTTGGATGCCGCATCGCCATCTCGAGGAAACCAGTGTTCGTCTGGGCGCCGGCGCCGAAATAACTGGTCGTCCCGAACGCCAAAAAAGTCAGCATGATGCCCAGTGCGAATCCGAAGTCGCCCACGCGATTGACAAGAAACGCCTTCTTCGCCGCCTCGCGCGCGGCGGGCTTGTCGTAGTAATAACCAATCAGCAAATACGAGCAGAGACCCACGCCTTCCCAACCGAGATACAGCATGATGAGGTTCTCGCCCATCACGAGGTTGGTCATCATGAAGATGAACAGGCCGAGATATGCAAAGAAGCGGAAGTAACCTTGCTCGCCCTTCATGTAACCGGCGGCGAAGACCGTGATGAGAAACCCGATCCCGCAAACGACGCACAGCATGACCGCCGTCAGCGGATCGAAGAAGTAACCCCAGTTCGCCTTGAAGTTCCCGGCTTCAATCCAGGTAAAGCAATTCTTGACGGCCGAGATCGTCGACCCTTCCGCGTGATGCGACGCACCGAGCATGCTGAACATCAACCAGATCGACAATAACGCGCTGATGCCAACGCCGATCCAGATCGGCCAATGCGAATTCCCCTTCAGCCAACGCGCGCCGAAGAACCCCGCGATCACTGCGCCGATGAGCGGCAGGAGCGGGATCAGCAGCGAATATTGAATGACTGGATGATCGAACATCGTTGTTGGTTATTGGTTCTTGGTTATTCGTTACTGAGAATCTTCATCCTTTGAGGTCTCTCCACGCGTCGGCGTCGAGCGTGCGCTTTTGTCTGAACAACAACACCACAAGACCAAGTGCCAAGCTCGCTTCCGCCGCCGCGATGACCAGCACGAAGATCACGAACGCCTGCCCCGCCAGGTTTCCGTTGTACGCGCCGAATGCGATCAGGTTGATCGCCACGGCTTGGAACATCAGCTCGGTACACAGGAACATCACGATCATGTTCCGGCGAGTCATGAAGCCGAGCAGGCCAATCACGAACATGATCGCGCCGACGGCAAGATAATGTTGCAGCGCGATCGCGGTCATGTTTCCGGATAGGCCTTTTGCCTGGGGTTCAACGTTCCGTCCACCGGGATCGAGTGCGGGTTGTCGTCCACCGGCGTGGCGGGGCCGATGACGGTTTCGGGTTTCATTTCCCGCGCGGGCTCGTCGACGACGATCACGCGCTTGCGCGCGATCATGATCGAACCGACCATCGCGATCGTCAGGATCAGGCCCGCCAGCTCCAGGCTGACGACGTGATTGTTGAACAGGAATTCGCCAAGCTGTCGCGTGCTGCCGCTGGTGACATTCACCGCGTTTGTCTCGGCGCCGTCGAAGCGGTCGAAGATGATGAAGAGCAGCACGCCCATCAACGCGAAGCCCACCGCGCAAGCGGCCAGCGGTTCGCGGCTGACGGCATCATGCTCGGGCACGTTGCTGAGTGCTCCGCCGCCCTCGAGATTGGTTGCCGGGCTTGTCGCTTCGGAGGCTAGCATGATGACGAAGACATACGTCACCAAAATCGCGCCGGCGTAAATCAGAATGAGCGCTGCCGCCATGAATTCCGCCCATAACAGCATGAACAAACCTGCTGTGGCGAAAACGGTCAGCACGAAGTAGAGCGCCGAATAGACGGGCCGGGAATGCGTGATGACGCGGATCGCGCCGCCGATCGCGATCGCTGAAAACAGCCAGAAATACAGCCCCATTCCTCCGCGCGGGTGGCCGGCGGTCCAGCGAATCAGGATCGCGGCGAAGATCAGTCCCGCGGCCAGCAGCACCATCCCGCCGATCGCGCGGATCGGCGTTTCACGTCGGCCGGGCAGCAGCAGAACCGTGCCCACGCCTGCGATCGCGCACAAGATAAGAATGACGGTCGGCGACAGCGGAACCATCGACGGCGAACCTTGCGCGATGATCGGCAATGTCTGCGCAAGAAATGATGGCGCGTGCAGGCCGTAACCAGTGGCGAGCGAAGAAGTCAGCGATGTGCTTGCACCGAGCATGAGCGAGAGTGCGCGAAAGTCTAAGAGTGAGCGCGCCGCGACGCAAGAGACGTTGTGAACCATTTCACGAGGAGAGAGGGCAGAGGTTAGAGGGCAGAGGGCAGGAAGTGCGCACTGTCTTTTTCCTGACGTCTGCCCTCTCCTCTGCCCTCACTTTCGTTGGCGTAGGGAATTCCCCTCGGCCGATAACCATTGCAGAGACCAAGCTGAGAACTTCCTTTGACCCGAATCTGTGCCAACCATGTCTGAACTCACGATCGCTGCGAACAATCCTGGCGTTCCGCATCTTCGATTGAGCACGTTCGTCGCCGACGTTCAGTCGCCGCTGGATCGGCTGCGCGATGA
>JACMJD010000475.1 GCA_014380825.1 Phycisphaerae bacterium
ACGACGTCGATGCTGTCGTCCACATATCCCAGCGCCTTGTCGGCGCTTTCGGCCCCAAAGACCGCAAACCCAACTGATTTCAGCAATTGCATTAACGCCCGACGTTCGGATTCATGGTCTTCTACGACCAGCACTCGACCTTGACTACTCATGGCAACCTCATTTCCTGCACGAAAATCGAAGATTCCCGAAGGGAATCGTGACTAAAAGTCATACCGCGCAACCTTCTAGTCGCACAACGGTCATTTTATCGCGGCCAACCAAGCGTAGGCGCGCGGGTGGCAAACATGGGCGTGAAGCCGGGTTTCGATAGAATCATCCGGCGATGTTCAAACGGCTGCGGCAGTTGCATATCTCGCTGGCGGCGAAATGCCAGATTCTGTTCGGCACAGCGGTGGCGGCGATCATCTTTGCCGCCTTGTTTGTGCCGTGGCAGCGAATCGAACAACTCACCGAACAACTGAACGAGAAAGCCGCCGGCGCCGTTGCCGATGCGGTCATCGGCGAACACATCTCGCGGCAGACGGCGCTACTCGATGCATCGTCTACAACGACTGCGCCAAGCCGAATACAGATTCGCGCGACATCACAACCGACCTCCGCGCCGTCCGTGGCATTCGCACAAGATGGACAGAACTTTCCCGCGCCGCGATTAGTTGGCGTTGCAGCGCTGAACGATCCCTCAACGCTCAGTCGATTTGAGTTGGCCGCCCTCTCGCGGTTCGTGCGTGATCCGAACTCGCGCGTCGAGCGACGGTACAACTCGACGAAGGAAGAGTTTCGATACGCGGCCACGCTGTATTCCAGCGATCGATGCGTCGTCTGTCACGACGGCTCGCAACCGGCAATGGCGACGAATTCACTGGCGTCCGCGCCGGGCGCGTCCAACGCAGCATTGCCGACCGCGCCGTCAACGCAGCCATCGCCCGCGCTGATTGGGATGATCAGCGTCGATCTGCCGTCACAGATCAAAGCGCGCGAGATCCTTCTCAATCGTTTGTTCCTCCTGCTGGCCGGGTTGATCGCAGGAAGTCTGGCGATCATCATTTTTTACCTGATCACCACGCGCCTGATCCTTCAGCCCGTGCGTGTGTTGCAGGAGACGGCCGAGAAAGTTTCCAAGGGCGATCTCAACATTCGTTCCGACATCAACACCGGGGACGAATTTCAGCAACTCTCCGAGACGTTCAACGTCATGCTGATCAACCTCAAGCGCAGCGCCGATCAACTTCGCGCCGTGAACAAGAGCCTCGACCTGAAACTCGGACAGTTGGCCGAGAGCAACGTCGCGCTGTACGAATCGAACCGGCTGAAGAGCGAGTTTCTCGCAAACGTCTCGCACGAGCTTCGCACGCCGCTGAACAGCATTCTCGGCTTCGCCGAGCTGTTAAAGGACAACGCCGCCGGCGCGGTTGAGCCGAAGAGCGTGCGCTATCTCCAGAACATCCTCAGCAGCGGCCACCACCTGCTCGACCTGATCAACGACCTGCTCGACCTGGCCAAGATCGAAGCCGGCAAAATGGATGTGCGATCGGAACCGCTCCCGCTGGCGGATTTGTTTGAGGGGCTCACCAGCGTGCTGAAACCGATGACCGAGTCGAAGCAACTGACGATCGTCCCGTCCATCGCGGCCGACATCCCGATCCTTCAAACCGACTCCGCCAAGCTGCAGCAGGTGCTGTACAACTTTCTCTCCAACGCGATCAAATTTTCGCCGCCAGGAGCACGAATCGACCTGACCGCCGAGCGATCCGACGGCAAATCCGTGCGACTGACCGTGACCGACCGAGGACCCGGCATTGCCGCCGACAAGCACGGCCTGATCTTTGAAAAATTTCGCCAGCTCGATGGCAGTCACACGAGGGAACACAGCGGCACGGGACTGGGATTAGCGATCTCCAAAGAACTAGCGACGCTCCTTGGGGGCACAGTCGGACTCCGCAGCGCCGCCGGCGAAGGCGCGACGTTCTGGATCACGATTCCGCTGGCAATTGAATCGGGCGCTCAAGATGTTAGAGCGAAACTGGTCCTGACGTAGAGACCCGACGCTCGCCAATCACGCCGGGTCAGAGCGGTACTCCGCGCCGGCCCGGATTCGTTTTTGGCAATTTCGCGAAATCCGAATTGCAGAAATCCAATCCGGGGCGGCGCGGAGTATCGCTCTGCCCCGGCGTGATGGAGATCGTGACTTAACTACTTGCACGGCTCGGCTTCGTCGTCGACGCAGTCGCCGGGAACGTCGTCTCCGGCTTCGGAAACACGTGACGTCTTGCTCGCGCGACAATCTTCTTCACCTTCGGCGTCGCGTTTACCGGAATCAACAACACGCCGTCTTTCGCTTTCAGCACTCGTCGTGCGTTCAGCACTTTCTCAATCTCTGCCGGCGATTGGGTGCCGCGGCGGAATCTCGTGTCGGCGGTGCCGTAGAACAGCGCGATCACAGCGCCTTCCTTGCGAATGCGATGCTGCGTGTTCTTCAGGTTGTATTTCATCTCCTTCATTTGCTTCGCCGACAGTTTCTGATTGCTCTTGGGGATCAGTCGCGATTGGTTGGTCGTGTAGAAATAAACCGCGTCCGGCACGTTCGTGTACACCAGCGTGTTCGGCGGGATCGCTTTAATCACTTTCATCAGTTCCGATTCACGCCAGCGCACGTTCACGTAGCCGAAGCCTTCGCGTTTGCTGAACTGCCAGATGTCGTAGCCGCGAATTGCTGTGGAAACGACGAATGCGATGAGCATCACAACCGTCGCGATCTTGCCGGCCATCGGTGCGGTCATTGCGCCGGTGAGCGTGAGCGCGCGGTGAACGCCGTACATGCCGACGATAATCGCGAGCAGATAAATCGGCGAGAGAATACGATCGTCCAGCGGCGTGGCCGGGTCGACGAACGCAAGCGAGACGAACAGGAATCCCAGGTACACCACGCACATCAGCAGCGCCAGTCGAACGTACGCAGGTAACGGCGGGCGGATGTATTCGCCGGTCTCGCGTGCGCGCTTGCGGATCGACATGCGACTGGCGACGACCGCACAGAACGACACCACCACCACAAGAAACGCCCAGTTCCGCCGCTTCGGCGGGACCTTGTGCTCGGGGAAAATCCACGTGGCCATCGTTGTCCAGGCTTCGCGAAACTGAACTTGATGTAGGCCGTAGTGTGCGAGCTGGCGATCGATCGCCTCGCCGCCGCCGGCGCGATGTCGGTTATACGCCGCCAGCGAAAGCAGCGGAGTCGCCGCGATCAGGCAGAAAATCACACAGTCGATCAGGCGATTCTTCCAGCTCGTCCGCTGCACGAACAGCAGCGTGATCGCGCCCATGATGATCAGCGAGGCGCCGGCATAGCGAATCATCGTGGAGGCGGCCACCACCAGCGCGATCAGGATCGCGTGTCGGGGCGTTGGTGCTTCCACCTGCCGCACGAGCAGGGCGAGCGTGACCAGCAGGAAGACCTGAAACGTCGGCTCGCTCCAGACGTGCAGGTGCATCATTAGCGAAACGTGAGACGTAACCACGATCGCGGCCGCGACCAATCCCGGCCACAACTCGACGTTGCACAATCGCTGCACGGTGCGCGTAACGATGAACGCCGTCAGCGCCATCGCGACCACGTTCAGCCATCGGCCGGTCGTCTGATTGCTGAGATTGATGAACTTGCCGGCTGCCAACAGCGCCGGATAGCCCGGCGGAAAGTGACGCATGAACTCGGGATAGCCTTTGCCCAGCTCATGATCGCCGCGTAGCACGTTAGCGATGCGCAGGTAGCGGGTGCTGTCGTTCGTCAGGCCCGGCCCATACGGGCTGGCGATGAAAACCAGAAACGCGCCGGCGATCGGAATGATGAGCGAGATCGCCATTCGCGCGTTGGCGCGACGTGGCGTCGAAGGTTCAACAATGTGCATAAGGAGAGTAGCCCGCACTCAGCATTCTTTTCATCAGGTCGGTTGTTATTCGATCCAGCCCGCCAACCTTATCAATACCAAAGGTTCAGCACGAGCGCGGGCTCACGGATCTTTCCTTCGAACACGTTTACGGTGCTGGTCACGAACTTCACTTCGACTTCCGGATGAGCATCGATCCATTCGTTGATCATGTCATCCAGATGCTCCACGCCCGTGTCGCTGTATTTGCCGTGAAAACTTTTCACGCGGATCGCGCCCTGTCCGCTGACGTGCGGCATGCGCTTCCACGAATGCTCGCGCCGCGCCATGTCCGGGCCGAACGCTTTGATCTTTGATTTTGGCGGCGCTGCTGTCGCGGCTTGATGCAGCTGCGCGGTCTGCACGGGCGAGGTGATTTCTTCGAGTTCATCCTCGACGAGCGCGATCGGATCAAGATCAGCCTCGGTCGCGCGCAGCGGTTGCATCGGCATCCCGGCGATTCCCGGCCGCTGTCCCGGCACGGGCGGCGGCGCCATGCTCGGACGCGGCGCGTTGGCAGGCGCATGTGGAACCACCCGCTGTGGCTGCTGCCCAGGTTGGCCCGGAACTGACGACGATGTCGGACGATACGGATCGCTCATTGGTCGGTCTCCCGTTACTCGCGATTTCGCTTGCGCTCGCTTGTGCGCGCGCCGAACTCAGGACGTGTACTGCCCGGGAATTATAACGTGTGGCCGCGGCCGACCCAAACCAATTGAGGGTCCGCAACCATTAGAAATGACAAACTAATCCGGCATGATCGCGTTACAGCAGCGGTGACGAGCTGTTGACGATCGTGTCGAGGTTGTTGCGCGTGTGCTCGACCAGCACCGGATCGATCTTGTAGCGCGCCAGGTTTGCGAAATCGAGCTTCTGATGCAGCGCGGTGAGGTTGAAGCCCTGCTGGCCCTGCGCGCAAAGTGTGTCGGCGACGAAGACAATCCATAACAGCAGATGATCGCCTTCGAGCGCTTGCGGGTTGTGGTGAAAGCCCGCGACGAGCCGGCAAGAGTGCGGAAACTTCCACGCCTCAGCCAATCTCGCGCCGAGCATTTGGTGATCAACCCCGCCCATCATCTGGCGTTCCAGCGCGCAGAAATCGAAATCGCCCTCTTTGTGCAGCCGGGCTTTTTCGCAGACGAGTCGCGTCGGTTCGGGCGCGGTCTGGAGCGACACGAGAATTCCGATGTCGTGAATCATGCCCGCCAGGAAAGCTTCATCGACGAGCGGGACTTTCATCTGCTTGGCCAGATCGCGCGCGACGACGCCGACAGCCACGCAATGGCGCCACAGATCTTTGGCGGTGAATCCTTCGCACAACTTCACGCCCCGAAACATTTGACCGAGGCTGGCGGCCACCGCGATGTTCTTTATCGCGTTCAAACCGAGCAGCACGATTGCGCGCTCGATCGACGCAATTTGTCCGGGCAAACCGTAGAACGAGCTGTTGACGACTTTCAAGACGCGCGTGACCAACGCCGGATCGTACGAGACGATGCGATGCAGCGCCTGCGCATTGCTCTTGGGGTCTTCGACCGTCTTGATGATCTGCACCGTGACTTCCGGCAAGGTCGCGATGGTGCTGACCTTCTTCACGGCCGCGTCGACGAGGTCGTTGGCGGGAGCGGTGGTGGTCGTCGAGGTGGCGGCGGTCGGTTGTGACATAAAATCCTGTGCTCGTCTTCGGTTCCTATCGAACCTCTCCAATCCGAACTTAATACGCGATCAGTTTCCGCCGGAGACGAGAATCGATCGCAACGCCCGCCAGCACACTTGCGATCCGCTGCGAAGTTTCCCGACCGCCATAAACGTTGCGGCTTACCGGACGTGGACGAGAGATCGCTCGACGAACGGCCTGTTCAATCGCTTGGCCGGAGTATGCGACATTCACCACATTCGCGCCGCGCTCGCGCCCTTGCTGGCGCGGGCCGATGTCGACCACCGGCGTGCCAAAGCTGGCGGCTTCGATGATGCCGCTGGAGCTGTTGCCGACGAGCACGGCCGCGTCGCGCAGAAGACCGAGAAAATCTGCGCGCGAAAGGTTGCGGAACGCCGTCACCGATCCCGCCGGCTGTTCTTCCCATGCGCGGATGATTCCATCGCCGCCTGGATCATTGTTCGGATAGACGATCACGATGCGATCGGAGCCTGCGTGCCGGATTGCCTTCAGGATCATCCGCGCCTGCCGGCGCTCAAGCTGCACATCGGCGCTGATTGGGTGAAGAACCAGGAGCACGTAGTCTCTCGGGCGGCGCTTGGTGGTTGCGGCAAGGGCAATGCCGTCGATCCCGGGCGAGCCGACTTGATGGACCCGCCACCGATCTTCGCCAAGTTTGATGATGCGTTGCGCGCTCAGGCGAGTTGCGGGAAAGTGGAGGTGAGCCAGTTTCGTGATCGCGTGACGAAGCGAGTCATCCACCTGTCCCAGGGCACGGTCGCCGCCGTGTACGTGTGCGACGATCCGGCCAGAAATGTGGGCTGCACTGGCCGCCGCGAATGCTTCGACGCGATCGCCGACGACAAGCACGATATCGCACTTAAGCTCATCGAGCGCATCGGCAAGATCAGCCATCGCTCGGCCCGTCGATCGCGCCACATGTTTCGACGAAGGCCACCGAACGATGTGATCGATCTTGAAGCCGCGTTCCGTGATTTGCCTTTTCGAGCTCCCCCGCCGCCGATCCAGATGCATTCCGGTGGCGATGATTTGCAGCGACAACTTCGGATGCGCCGCGATCGCGCGCAGGGTCGATTCCATCAACCCGAATTCCGCCCGCGTTCCCGTGACGAAACAGACGCGGCGACGTGGGCTGCGCTTCATGCGGCTTCCAGCATATCCCACTGAAGCAATGTTCCGGCGGCAATCGCGCGGCGCGACTTTCGCCCGATCACGTTGGCGAACTCGGCCGCGGGCACGCCCGTGCCGGGGCGTTGAATCGTCAGATCGTTCGGCTGAATCTGCTGGCCGGCGTCGATGCTCTTGAGCGCGACCACGCTCTGGCGACTGATCCGGCGAACGTCGCGCTCGCACTCAAGCACCTGTTTCCCAGGTTTGCCGCGCATCGTTTGCGCCGATCGAATCGCAGCAACGTACTTCTCGAACTCCGCTGGATTCGCGCTGGCAGCGTGATCAGGTCCGGCCGCGGACTTGTCGTGCGTGAGATGCTTTTCGATGACAACCGCGCCCGCCGCCGCGGCGAACGCTCCGGAAAATTGCTCGGTTGTGTGATCGGAATATCCGATCGGCACGTCGAACTTGCGCGCCAGCTCGTCCATCCAGCAAAGGTTCGCGTCCGCCGTCGCGGTTGGATAACTGCTCACGCAATGCAGTAGCGCGAACTTGGCGAGCGCTTCGTTTAGCAGTTTTACGGCCGATTCGATTTCTTCCATCGTCGCCGCGCCCGTGGAAATTAACAGCGGGCGCTTCGTGTTCGCGGCCGCGGTCAGCAATGGTCGGTTGACGATATCCGGCGATGCGATCTTGATCGCCGGCAGATCAAGCCGCTCGATTGTCTCGACATCTTCAACCGAGAACGGCGTTGCGATCGGAACCATGTTGCTCGATCGAATCGTTGCGACAATCCGCGTGATGTCCGCGTCGGCCAGCTCATATCGCTTGAGCATCTCCATCGGACCGCCGTCGTTGACGCGCTGCTTCTGATAACCGGCCAGTTTTGTGCTGTCATGCAGGAGGCGTTCAGCGTGGAAGAGCTGAAGCTTTACCGCATCCGCTCCGCCACGCTGCGCGAAGCGCACGAGATCGAGCGCGCGCCCGGCCGAGCCGTCGTGGTTTACGCCGATCTCGGCGATCACGAACACCGGCTTGTCCGGCGAAAGCAGATGCTGACCGACACGGAAAGTCTTCATGATGCCATCCTTGTAAGCTCTGCCATGCCCTCGCGTGGTGAACCAGCGCGCTCGCGCAACACGGCTTCGGCCCAGTACAAATCGCGCTGATGATCGATCTCGACGGTCTCGCCCACGCCGGTCATGATCGCGCGACGATCAACGCCGAAGAACGCATGCGGATCGTCGGGAAACTGTTCACCACGTAAAAGTGACTTACGCGACATGGCCACGATCGCACCATCGTGCAGATACAGCGGCGTTAGATCTTGTCGGCGATGAATGCTCGCCTGCTGCAGCGGAATCACGCGGTCATTTGCGTCCCCTTCGATCTTGGCCATCCAAGACGGGTGCCACTTGCCAACGGGACAGAAACTCCGCACGGAATCGCAATGCGTGTCGCGAAGGACATCGATCGCGCGATCGATGACGGTGTCGTCGCGTACGGGCACGTTTCCGTACAGCAGCGCGATCGCGTCAGCGCGGAAATCGCTACGGTCTTCAACCGTCTTCAGTGCGTGCAGCAAAACGTCCTGCACCGATGCGTCGGCCGTTGAAAGCTCACCTGGCCGGGCGACCGTTTCGAAGAATTCCCGCTCGGCCAGCTTTCGCACGTCGGTCGAGTCGGTGGAGACAACGGCGCGCGTGACGTAGCGGCTGGCGCGCGCGTGGTCGAACGTGTACTGAATCACCGGCTTGCCAAGAAGTGGAAGCAGATGTTTGTTCTTCAATCCCGCGCTACCGGCGCGAGCGATGATGACGGCGAGGACATTCATTGTTTCTCCTACCGTGGCATGGGCGTGGCGGCCCGGGGGTTTTGGCGAAAACCACCAGCGCACCGGGGCGG
>JACMJD010000476.1 GCA_014380825.1 Phycisphaerae bacterium
CCGTGCTCGGCGTGGCCGGGTTGATGAACGCGTATCGCACCGGCAACGTCACGATCGTCAACGCCGTCGGCCCCGGCGTGGCGGATGACAAGGCGATCTATCCGTTCGTGCCCGCGATAATCAAGTTTTACATGAGCGAAGAACCGATCCTGCCGAACGTGCCGACTTATCTATGCGCGCGAGAGGATGATCGAAAATTCGTTCTCGAAAATCTCGACAAGCTCGTCGTGAAAGCCACCAACCAATCCGGCGGCTACGGCATGCTGATGGGCCATCAATCCACCGCCGCCGAGCGGGCGACGTTCGCCGAGAAGATCAACGACGATCCGCGTAACTTCATCGCCCAGCCGATCGTCGAGCTTTCGCAGCATCCGAGCATGATTGACGACCAATTCGAAGGCCGCCGCATCGACCTGCGGCCGTACATCCTGTTCGGCGAGAAACCAATCGTCATGCCGGGCGGACTCACGCGCGTCGCGCTGCGAAAGGACAGCCTGGTCGTAAACAGCTCGCAGGGCGGCGGCTCGAAAGACACATGGGTGCTCGAGGATGACGACGAGCCCGGAAACGGAGGCGCGCGATGACCCTGCCGATCAACCCAATGCCCGAGGTTGCGCCTTCGCGAGGCGCGCCCGCACGCGAAGCGAACCAGCCGAACGAGAGCCGGCCGATGCTCGCGCGCGATGCGGACGCGACGTACTGGATGGCGCGATACGTCGAGCGCGCCGAGCACGTCGCCCGCATGCTGCTGGTTCACAGTGAAGCACTGATCGACGTCGGCGATGTCGCCGAATCGCTTCTGGATGGTCACTGGCGATCCGTGTTGCAGGTGATGTATTCGGATCAGCCCACGTCCGTCGAGCCGCGCGATGCCTCCGACACGCGGCCACTCTCGCTGCGCATCACGGATGACCTGACGCTCAATCCCGGCAACCCGAACAGCCTGATCAGTTGTCTCACGCGCGCCCGCGAAAACGCGCGCGGCATTCGCGAAGTCATCTCGGCCGAGATGTGGCAGCACCTGAACGTGATGTACTGGTCGATCCGCGCCGAAGACGCCAAGTCGATGCTCCAGGAAGTGCCCGAGCAGCTTTATCAGCAGATCATCGAAGGCTCGATGTTGTTCCAGGGCCTCACCGATCAGACGCTCGGTTATGGGCAGCGCTGGTACTTCACGCAGCTCGGGAAATATTTCGAGCGCATCAACGGCATCTGCCGGATGGTCGTGTTCAAGCGTCAGTTGATCGATGATCACGAAGGCGACGAGCACAGCAACGACTCGCCGCTGTGGCACATTCATTGGACGACAATCCTGCGATCGTGCGGATCGATCGAGGCGTATCGTCGCAGTTATTTTGGCGAGCTGGATGAGCCGCACGTCGCACAGTTCATGGTGCTGGACGACGGCTTCCCGCGCAGCATGGCGTACTGCGTGCGCCGCGCGTACGACTCGCTCGCCGCCCTTCGCGCCAAGGTACGGCCGCAGACGATCGACCAGGCCGAGCGGATTCTTGGCCGGCTACGGGCGCAGCTCGAATTCGCGGACGTCTCGGACATTCTGAAAATCGGCCTGGATGTTTATCTCCACAACATGCTCGACCACGTGAATCAGGCCGCGCTGGCCGTGCAGCGGTCGTACTTCCTGCACTGAAAGAACAAATGCTCTTACGTGTGACGCACGAAACTGAACTGAGCTACTCCGATCTCATCTCCGAATCGGCGATGGAGCTTCGCGTTGCGCCACGGCAGGAAGGCGATCAGCATCGCCTGTCGTTTCAGTTGGCGATTGGTCCGTCGGCCGGCATCACGAGCTATTTCGACTGGCTGGGCAACATCGTGCATACGTTCATGGTGAACCCGTTTCACGATCAGATTCGCATCGTCGCGACCAGCGTCGTCGAGATCGATCGCGCGATCCCCGACATCTGGGCGATTCCCGATATCTGGCCGATCGATCCGGCCGCGGTCGATTTTCGGTATCGCGATTATCTGAAATTCGGGGGCCCGATCATCGATTCGCCCGCGCTTCGCGCGGCGGCCGCCTCGCTCAACCCGCGCGAGGGATCGAGCCTCGCCAAGCTGTGTCTGCAACTGATGCAGTACGTCGATCAGCAGTACACGTACGAGAAAGGTGTCACGACGTATTCCAGCCCGATCACGGAAACGCTGGCGCATAAGCGCGGCGTGTGTCAGGATTTCGCGCACCTGCTGATCGGACTGGCGCGCACTCTGGGAATTCCGGCGCGATACATCAGCGGATTCGTGCATCGCGACGGTGAGCGCACCCGTGGCTATTCGCAAACCCACGCGTGGTGCGAAATGTTCATCCCCTCGGCCGGCTGGATCGGGTTCGATCCGACCAATAATTGCCTGATCGGAAAAAATTTCGTGAAGGTGGCCGTCGGTCGCGATTTCCGCGACGTCTCGCCAAATCGCGGCGTTTTCCGCGGCCAAGCCAAGGAAGCCATCACCGCACGAGTCGAAATTGAAGAACTCCCCGGCGTGCCCGGTTCGCTGGTGGCCGAGGGATATCATGCGATCGATCTGCCCGTATACCTCGATAGACAGATAACCGAGGCCGACCGAATCACTCAGCAACAAGAGCAGCAACAGCAGGAACTTCACCAGCAGCAGGAACAGCAGCAGCAATCGAAATTGTGAACTCTATTTCATTTCGTCGGTGACGACGTCGAACTTCTTCAGGATCGTCGGTCCGAACGAAGTGGTCAGCGCCACATCGACCGCATCGCGCCCTCGGGCCATCAGAATTCGTCCGATGCGCGGCACGTTGTGGCGCGCATCCATCGTGTACCACCGGCCGTCCAGATACACTTCGAACCACGCGCTGAAATCCATCGGTGAGGGCGAGATCGGAACGCCGATGTCGCCGAGATATCCCGTCGCATACCGCGCGGGCACATTCATGCATCGCATCATCGTGACGGCCAGGTGCATGTAATCGCGGCAGACACCTTTACGTTCCTCGTACGCTTCGTACGCCGTACGTGTGTTGCGGGCATGTTCATAACCGAACTGCACTTGATTGTGAGCCCAATCGCACACCGCCCGCACGCGCGGCCAGCCGGGTTGGGTCTGACCGAACAGTTGCCAGGCGAGGTCGCTCATCCGATCGACTTCGCAATACCGACTGCTCAGCAGGAACGGCAGAATATCTCGCGGCAGATCTTCAACCGGCGTGTATTTCGCGCTTGTCGGATACTCGTCGGGCACGCCCCAGTCGCGAATCACGAAGTCATTCGTGATCCTCAGCTCCCCCGCCGGTGCAAGGATGCGCGCGCATCGATTGCCAAAGCTGTCGAGAAAATCGTCGATGGGAATCGCCGGCGCCAGTGTCAGTCGTTCGGGTTGCTGAAGATCGCGCGCACGATCGGGGTGAACGTACAGCATCAGCAGCATGCAGGTGGGCGCAGGGATTTCGAAGACGATGTCGTAGCCGCCGCGGATCAACATGACGAGCTTTCCCGGAGTGACAGACGTGCGGGTGAGCGGCCCGGGTCTGCCGCTACCATACGGGCGGGTTGAATTCATCGTCAACCATTTGCGCCGATTATCTGGCGAGCGACGCGCCGTTTGATACGATTGCCCGTGCAGCGATTGGCAACCGCCACGCGATTCGCGAGCCGCATGCACGGATGCATGATCGGCCGCGTCTGTTGCGTTTGACGGCGACTGCCAGTCAACCGCTGATCGGGCTAAATCAATGACGTATTGCCTCGGGATCGTGACCAAGCACGGGCTGGTGATGGCTTCGGACTCGCGCACGAACGCGGGGTTCGACCAGATCAACGTGTGTCGCAAAATGTACACTTTTACACAGCCCGGCGAGCGCGTGTTCGTCCTGCTCGCCAGCGGAAGCCTCTCGTGTACTCAATCGATCCTCACGTTGCTTCGTCGCGATTTCGATCAAGGCAAAGGGCTGGCAACCGCACCGTCGCTGTACGACGCCGCGCGCGTGATCGGCGAGCAGGTTCGTAAGATCGCCGACGCCGATCGCGCATCGCTTGAACGCGACGACTACAGCTTCAACGTCCACATCCTCGTCGGCGGCCAGGTGAAGGGCGAACCGCACGGGCTCTTTATGATCTATCCGCAGGGCAACCCGGTGCAGGCTTCGGAAGACAGTCCGTTCCTTCAAATCGGCGAATCAAAGTACGGCCGGCCCATCCTCGATCGCGGAATTCGCTTTGACGGCACTTCGCTGGAAGACGCCGCGAAGTACGCGCTGTTGTCGATGGATTCGACGATGCGCTCGAACGTCACCGTCGGCCCGCCGATCGATCTGCTGGCGTATGGAAAAGACACGCTTCAGATTAAGCATCAGCGCCGCTTCCTTGCGGATGATCCGCACATGCAGAAGATCCGCTCGCGCTGGGAACAGGCGCTGCGACACGCGGTGCAAAAGCTGCCGGCCATCCGGTTTCGCGTGGCGCCCATGTCTTCGGAGCCCGGTGTGACGCCGATCGAGATGGAAAGCATCGAGTTCGTAGAAAGCGCGAACGGCGAGGAGAACATCGAACAGCTCGCCCAGCGCCAGCCTCGCGATCCGAATTTGTCGTCGCCCAGGCAATTCCACAAATGACCGCACCCGACCGCCGCCACGTCATCTTCCCCAACGGCTACGTCTGGTTCGTCTTCGTTTCCGCGCTGGACATCATGCTGACGTGGATCGTCCTGCACCTTGGCGGCCGCGAAGCGAATGCGCTGGCGAATGCGATCATCTACCGTTACGGATTGCCCGGGCTAGTCATCTTCAAGTTCGCGCTGGTGATCCTCGTCATTGTCATTTGCGAGATCGTCGGACGCAGAAAGCACGAATCGGCGAGGCTGCTGTTATCCGTCGGCATCATGATCACCTGCATGCCGGTCGTTCTGGCGCTGGCACTGCTCGGGTTTGGCCTGATCACCAGTCCGCATGACTAGCGCGACGGCATCCTAGGACCCAACCGAATGGATTATCGGACGCAACCGCCGACGAACTTGGCGGACATGCGAGTCTATCGTATTTGAACCTTGGCGCACTTCGGTGAGTCGCACCGGCGCGTCAGCCTGCGAATGTGTGGTTTGGGAGCCTTACAAGGAAGAAGGCTCCGATGTCCGGCCGATCTGTTTCGTTGCGTAACGCAATGCCTGCCCATGAGCTCGCTCGCATGGAAGCGCTCGATGCGCGCCTGCTCCTCAGCGCCGGCGATGTGGATTCATCCTTCCGCGGCAACGGACGCTTCACTCACGACTTTGGCTTCGGCGATGATTCCGCTTACGCGATCACCGTGCAAAGCGACGGCCGCTTCCTCGTTGCCGGCACCGTACGCGGCGCGAACGGGACCAACGATTTTGGCGTTGCGCGCTTCATGCGCGACGGCAGCCTCGACACAAGCTTCGGCAACAGCGGAATGGTCGCAACCGATTTCGGCCTGACCAGTGCGTCGGCGGACGAAGCGCGAGCGATGTTGATCGACACGAGCGGGCGAATTTACGTCGCCGGCTACACCAATCGCGGGACGAGCAGCGGAAACGATTTCGCCATCGCGCGATATGTCAGCAACGGCACGCTCGACACCACCTTCGGCACCGCGGGCATGGTCGTGAACAGCTTCGGCACGAACGACCAGGCCAACGCGATGGCGCTTCAGTCTGACGGCAGGATCGTGGTCA
>JACMJD010000477.1 GCA_014380825.1 Phycisphaerae bacterium
CAGCGAGCGCGATCACGTCATCCGTTGATTGTGAATTTAACGAGATGACATCGCACACTTCCGGTCGACCGGCCGTCAGCGTGCCGGTCTTGTCGAAAGCGATCACGGTGACGCGCCCCAGGTTTTCCAGATGCACACCGCCCTTCACCAGCGCGCCGATGCGCGCCGCCCGCGCGATCCCGCTGAGCACAGCCGCGGGCGTTCCAATCGCCAGCGCGCACGGCGACGCTGCCGTGAGAAACGCCATCGCGCGATAAAACCAGGTCGACCAAATTGCGTTGAACACCAGCGGCGGAATGAAGATCAGCAACGCAGTCGCCACCAGCACGAACGGCACGTAATAGTGCTCGACCTTGTCCGTAAACACCTGCGTCGGCGACTTGGTCGTCTGCGCTTCCTGCACCATCTTCACGATCTTCGCCAGCGTGCTTTCACTGTGCAGTTTCGTGACGCGAACGATCAGCAAGCCATCGCCGTTGATCGTGCCCGCGAACACGCGCGAACCGGCCACCTTGTCCACCGGAACCGATTCGCCCGTGATCGGAGACTGATCGATGGACGAGACGCCGTTCTCAACTTCCCCGTCGGCCGGCACGCGATCGAACGGGTGCACGACGATCGCGTCGCCGATCTTCAGATCCGTCACGCGCACGAGCCGATCGTTGCCGGCTACATCCCGCACGGTGGCCGTATCCGGCGCGAGCTTGGCGAGCGCTTCGATCGCCTTGCGGGCGCGATCCATCGCGATCTCTTCACCCGCCTCACCGAGTGCAAACAGCACCAGCAGAAACGCGCCCTCTTCGAAATGCCCCAGCAACGCCGCCCCAATTGCGGCGGCGAACATCAGCACGTCGATGTCGAATTGAAATTTGCGGAGGACTGAGAACGTATCCTTCGCGGTGTACCAACCCGCGAGCACCGCCGTCGCACCCACAAGCACGTATCTCAACAATTCGGGACCGTGCGCGAACCGAACGACGACCGCACCGATCAGCAACAGCGCCGCGACGATCGCCATCGTCAGCTTGTGATACTCGACCGCGAGATCGAACCACTTGCGAATCCTCTCGCGCCCCTCCGCCGCTTGCGGCTTAGCGCCCCCATCACGCTTTACTCCCCCCTCTCGAAGCTGAAACCCCAATTCATCCAACCGTCGCGCGATCTCCGGCAACTGACAACTCCGTCGATCAAACTCCACGCGCAGCGATCGCGAGGCGAAACTCGCACTCGCAACCACTCCGGGCATCTTCGCCAGCGCCGATTCGATCGTCTGCTCACTTCGCGGCGAGATCATCCCTTTGATGCCCAGAATGACCTGCGCGCGATCCTTGGACAAACACGCGCCGGCGTGCTTCACCTCCGCGTCGATCTCACCAAGCGTGATGAGCCGCGGATCGTAATTCAGGACGACGTTGGCAAACTCATTGCCGGGTTTGCATTCCAGTGAAACGCTGCGAATGCCCGGTGTGACCAGCAGCCGCTCGTTCAGGCATTTCGCGCACGCTTCGCGATGATCCACGTCATCGGGACAAGTCGCGGGAAGTTGAAGAAGACGGGTTGCCACAGTGGGATTGTACGCGGTTGATCCGGTTATCGTAGCCACGAACGCCAGTTCGTGGACCGTCCACGGACTTGCGTCTGTGGCTACGAAATGAGATCACGATAATGGTCGATCCATCGACGCGATTGCGCAGTACGATCGAAGTTGTCTCGGACGAATTCGCGTGCTCGCGACGATGTTGAATCGTGCAAGTTCCGGTCAGTCAACCATCGCGTGAGTGTCTCAGTAACGTGATCGATGTTGGTTGGAACGACCGCACCCACGTTTGCTCTCGTGATTTGTCGATGAATCGCCACCTGGTCTGAAATGATCACCGGCGTGCCCGCCGCAAGGGCTTCGATCACGACTACGCCGAAGTTTTCCTGGTAGCTTGTGAGCGCGAACAACTCCGCATCAACCATCGCCGCGGCGCGATCTTTGCCATAGATCATGCCGGGGAACAGCACGCGATCGGCAATGCCCGAATCGCGCGCCAACTCCTGCACTCGCGATTGATATTCATCAATGTCTGGACCTGCGATCACGAGCATCGCGTCATGTTGGCTTGCGCTTTTCGCGAACGCGGGCACGAGCAGATCGAGTCCCTTCTTATGATGAATCCGGCTCATGAACAGCACGAACCGACGATCGCCTAGCTGCTGTGCGAACTTCGCCCGGAACAGACCGCGTGGCGGCAGCGGTTGGAAATCGGAAAGATCGATGATCAACCGCTCGACGATCGCCGGCGCTTTGATGCTCAACGTCGCGACCAGGTCGCGCTCGGTCTCATCCGTGAAATGAATCGCCGCTGCTTGGTCGAGATCGCGATTCAATCGCAGCGCCAGATAGATCTGCTTCTTCAATCGACTCTGCGATAAACTCCACGGATCGAGCATTCCGTGCGGCGTGAAAATGTACGGCTTGCCTTGCGCATGCGCTATGCGAGCGGCCTGGTGCTGGATCTCTTCCCACACGCCGTGGATGTGAACGACATCGCACTCGGCGATCAGTCTGCGCAGCGTCGGTTTGATGTCACGGTGCCACGCCAGCAGATTGGTGCTCGGGCCGATGAGGTGAACGTCTGCGCCGATTCGTTTCATCTGCTCGGCGGCGGCGGATTCGAAATCGTGGCCGAAGGTCGACGCGACGGTGATCTTCAACCCTGCGTCGATCTGCGCGTGGATCATCGCCAGCATCGCGGTGGTCGGACCGCCCTGCCTTGGATCGACACCGCTGTTCACGTGAAGGATGTGCATCAGTTTCCGAATTGAATTTACCAGCTTACACTTCCGCCGCCATGAGAGCGTTGCATGATGTCCTGATCAACGGCCTGTCGATGGGCAGCGGCGGCGGATTTACCGTCGGGAAAGAGCTGTTGCGACACCTGGCGATTGCGCGCCCGGATTGGAAATTCACGCTCGCGATCATCGGCGGACACAAGCTGCACGAGGAGATCACGCGCGAATCGTTGCCCGCGAACTGTCACATCATGCGAGCGCCATCAGACGCGATCGGCAAAGTCGCCCGCATGCGATACGAGCGCGGCGACTTCGTCGCCTGGGCGAAAAGCAACGACGTGACGCGCGTGTTGCAGCTCAACGGGATGGTCATTCCGACGATGAAGATCCCAACGCTCAGCCACAACCAGGACCCGTGGCCGTATCGACCGCAGGCGTACATTCATTGGAAAGAACACGTCACCGCGTTCCTCAAACGCCGCGAACAGAAGCGCGCGCTGAAGCTGGCCGACTGCATGGGTTTTACCAGCAACTACCTGCGCGATCTCGTGATCAGTCGCGCCGGAATCCAACCGAAACGCGCCGAGGTCTTCTACAACGGCCTGGCCGAGTCGTGGCTCGAACGCGCGCGTCAGCCGTTGCCGGATTGGAACAGCCGGCCGATGGAGATCGTCACGGTCAGCAACGTGCATCCGTACAAGCGAAATCATCTGGTCATCCAAGCGCTCCCAGCATTATTGAAACGCCCCGGACTGAGCGATCTCCTTTACCGCATCGTCGGCCACTGCGAACCGGTGTTTCGCGAGCAACTCGAATCGCTCGCCAAATCCCTCGGAGTCGCGAAACACGTCATCGTCCACGGACGACTAGACGATGCCCAGACGCAGCAGTATTACCGCCAAGCCAAGGCGTTCGTGATGATGAGCGTCTGCGAAAGCTTCGGCATCCCCGCGATCGAAGCGATGACCTTCGGCACACCCGTGGTCACGAGCGACTGCTGCGCCATGCCTGAAGTCTGCGGAGACGCGGCGATCCTTTCGCCCGTGGATGATGTCGCGTCGCTGGCGCGGAATTTAGAGATCGCGCTGACGGATGCGACGCGAGTCGAACACATGAGGCAGCGCGGCGGCAAGCGAGTTCAGAAATTTCGATGGGGGGACACAGCCGAAGCGATGGCGCGGGCGCTGGAACAAATGACATGATTCACGGCCAAGGGTGCATTAACATCCAATTCGCACGAAACACCATCACGATTTTCGCCGTGTAAACGATGTTCAGCGCGCCCATCACGCAACTGATGATTCCGGAAACCAGCTCTGCCTTTCTGTACGACGCGCGGTGTCGTATTGCACCGTGACCGCAGTAGCGAGGAATGATTCCCGCGAACGGGATGCAGAATAAAACGAAACCCAACAACGCCCCCACCGCGGACCAATTCGACTGGCGCGTGAGATCCCGCGCTTTACGTTTTCGTTCATAGTCGAGTGACTGATGTTCCGTCACCGCGTATTCGACCCCATCGGCGTGGCGACATTTCTCGTCCCACGGCTCACCGTCAGCGGCACCGTTTTCACCGTATCTTCCGGACATTTCGCGGCGAACTCATCGTAGAACTTGTTGATGAACGTGCGCGTCGCCCAGGCGGTTCCGTCGGCCAAGCCGCAGATCGTCGTGCCGGGCATGATGCCCATCGTCTTCTCTAGCTCCATCAGCATTTCCAGATCGCGCGCCTTTCCATCGCCGGCGACGATTCGGTCGAGGATTTTCTTCATCCAGTTCGATCCCTCGCGGCACGGTGTGCACTGGCCGCACGACTCGTGCGAATAGAACCGCACGCAGTTGCGCAGCGCTCGCACCATATCGGCGTGCTCGTTCATCACGATCATGCCAGCGGTGCCCAAACCTAGGCATCCGCCGCGGAAGCGGACGTCGTCGAAATCCAGTTTGATGTCGAGCTGATTCGTGCCGAGAACTCCCATCGAAATTCCGCCGCAGATCGCGGCCTTGTATTTGCCGCCCTTCATTCCGCCGCCGAGTTTTTCGATTGAATATTCCAGCGTGATGCCCAGCTCGTCTTCATACATGCCAGGCTTGTTCACGTGGCCGCTCATGCCGAACAGCTTGGGGCCGGGCGACTTTTCGTTGCCCATCGATTTGAACCACTGCGGCCCATTATCTCGCCCGATGATGTGCGGCACGCACGCGAGCGTCTCGACATTGTTGATGACCGTCGGCCGACCGAACGCCCCCGCGATCGCCGGGAACGGCGGCTTGTTTCGTGGCCAGCCGCGCTTCCCTTCGAGCGCTTCGAGTAATCCGGTTTCTTCGCCGCAGATATACGCGCCGGCGCCGCGGTGCACGTAGCATTCAACTTTGTATTTCGAGCCGAAGATTCCGCCCTTGCCGAACACGCC
>JACMJD010000478.1 GCA_014380825.1 Phycisphaerae bacterium
CGGACAAATATCAGCAGGTGTTTTCCAGCGTGAACCCGGTCAGCAGCAGCCATTTCAACTTCAGTCTGCTTGAACCGACCGGCGTCGTGTCGATCCTCGCACCGCAGAACACCGGCCTGATCGGATTGGTCTCCACGGTCGCCCCCGCGATCACCGGCGGGAACACCTGCATCGCGCTGGCAAGCACCAACATGCCGCTGTGCGCCGTCACGCTCGCCGAAGTTCTCGCGACAAGCGATCTCCCCGGCGGCGTCGTCAACATCCTGACCGGCAAACCATCCGAAATGATCGACCACATGGCCAGCCACATGGACGTCAACGCCTGCATCTACTGCGGCGACGACGCTACGGAACTCGCCAACGTGCGCACCAAGTCTGCACTGAACGTGAAGCGCGCGATTCATCTCGATCGCGAAAACTGGATGACCGACGACGGCCAGAGCCCGTACTTCATTCTCGACACGCAGGAAGTGAAGACGACGTGGCATCCGATTGGGATTTGAGCGTCGTGATTGCAACCAACCAACCAAAAGCTCGATGACGGGGAAATCCCGAACGACGCGGTGAAGAACCTGCTGGACGACGAACTGGCGCAGTTCGAGTGCGATCGCGATTTCGGCATTCCGTGGCAACAAGCTCTGCGCGAGATCCGATCATCTCAGGATGCGCGGCGCGCTCAATATCGGTCATCCTGAGGTACTCCGAAGGATCTAGCTGATAGTGCAAGTGGGCTAGATGCTTCGGAGTGCCTCAGCATGACGTTGCGGAGCGCAACTCGCCCTTCAATCTTTAGCTAGAGCACAATCACCCCGCGCGACAGCTCGCCGCGCAGCATCGCGGCGAACGCTTCATTGATCTGACCGAGCGAATATCGCTTGGTCACCATGCCATCCAGATCCAGTTTTCCGCTGGCGTACAGGTCGACCAGCATCGGGAAGTCGCGCTGGGCGTTCACGCTGCCGTAGTAGCTGCCTTTGATGGTGATCTCTTTTCGCGCGATGATCGATGACGGGAAGTTGGTCGCCGATCCCATCGGCGCCAAACCGGCGAGCGTCAGCGTGCCGCCGGGACGGACGCATTCGAGCGCCTGTTCCTGGACTCTGGGGACGCCGATCGCTTCGAACACGTGATCCGCGCCGCGCCCGTCGGTGTGATCTTTCACGGCGGCGACGATGTCGTCGGTGGCCAGGAGAAAACCGGTCGCGCCGAAGTGATGCGGGACGAAGCGTTTCTTCGGCGCGGCGTCGACCATGATGATCTGACTGGCCGCGCACAATCGCGCGCCCTGGACGATGGATAGCCCGACTCCCCCGCAGCCGAAGACGACGACGATATCGCCCGCCTTCACCTGCGCGGTGTAGAGGGCCGCGCCGACGCCGGTGGCGACGGCGCAGCCGATCAGCGCGACGCGGTCGAGCTTGATCTCCTTCTCCTTGCGAATCACCACGCAGCTCGCCCGCGGCACGACCGTGTGCGTCGCAAAGCTCGCCGTGCCGCAGTAGCTGTAGACCAGTTCGCGTTTCCCATCGCGCGTACGCGAGAGCCGCGTCGTTCCGTCGAGCATTGTGCCCGCCCAGATCGGGGCGGTGTACGTGTCGCACAGATTCGGTTTGTTGCGCAGACAGTAGAAACACCTCCCGCAGAACGGCGCCCACGAGAGCACGACGTGATCACCGATCTTAACGTCGTCGACGCCATCGCCGATCGCTTCGACGACGCCCGCGCCTTCGTGGCCGGTGACGACGGGGAACGGATGTTTCGTATCGCCCGTTGCGACGTGCCAATCGCTGTGACACACGCCGCACGCCGCCAGCTTGATGAGCACTTCGCCCGCGCGCGGCGGATCGAGATCGAGCTCTTCAATCACGAACGGTTGCTTTGGTTCGTTCAACACGGCGGCGCGAATCTTCATACAAACGATTTGAACGCCAAGACGCCAAGAACGCCAAGGGAAGAGGAGGAAATGCGAGTGCTGAATGCAGAATGCAGAACAGAATCCACTGGTTTTCCTCTCCCGCCCTTGGCGTTCCTGGCGACTTGGCGTTCAATTCTCTTTATGTCCACCGACAACGGCCGAATCGAATTGGCCATCCTAATTCCCGAGGCACTCCCCGCGCAGGTGCACAAGGTAGTGACCGATGTCGTGCAGGGCGGATACGCAGGCGCCGTCGTCCCCCCAGTCTACGTCTCACGCGCCGCCACAATGGTCCGCGGCAGCGGCGCGACGGTGAACACAACCGTAGGATTTCCACACGGGACGAACAAACCCACGCTCAAGGCAATCGAGGCCACCAGTTCCATTAAGGATGGCGCTGATGCGGTAATGATCGTCGCGCATCTGCCGCACTTGATCCGTGGCGACTTTGATGCGGCGCGCGCGGAGCTGCTTGAGATCGTCCGCGCCGCCCGGGCGACGAGGCGCGAGGTTCAAATCAACGTGATCATCGAATCGGCGATGCTTATGCAGCAACACGACGGCGAGCGATTGATCGCGACCGCCTGCAGGGCGATCCGCGAAAGCGGTTGTGATGGCGTCGCTAGCGCAACCGGGTTTCATCCAGCCGGCGCGGGAACTGAAGATGCGATTCGCGCGATCCGACGTCATGCGGAATCGTTGATCGTCGTTGCATCCGGCAATATCGCTGCATCTGAAGCCCAGCGGTATCTCGCAGCCGGCGCCGACCGCACGATCGTCGACGCGGCGCTGTCGAGTTTCCCGTAGCACGGGTTTTCAGAACCCGTTGCCTCGCGGTACTCTGCGATATCTCGCCGACGACGCTGTCCGCCGACGAGGGTGCCCGTGAAGACGATGGAGATACTTAGCGCGCTAAGTATCGCAAAGCACCGAGCGAGCAAAGGGCCATGATCTTCGATGCCTTGGCGGTACTTCGGGCTGTTTCGCGTCAGCGCATTGTTGCCGCCGCGCCGCGTATTCGGTACAGTTTGTTAGTGTATACCCACATAGTGATTCTCGCGGTTGTGTTGGCGGCTGGATGCGCGCGTAACAGCCCGCGCATCGTGACGAGCGCTCCCACGACCGCACCTTCGACGGGGCCGGTCGCGCAGACGTATCACATGCATCTCCCCGGCATCGGCGGTGCGATGTTCATCCATCGCTGGTGGTGCCGTGAGATCCACTCGGCCGGGCCGACGACGCAAAGCGTCGTGTATGACTGGACCGGGCGGCGGTTCCCGATCGACGTGTTGCAGTCGGTCGAGCGAAATCGCAGGGAGGCGAAGAACGTCGCGACGCAGATCGCGAAGATGCGCCGCGACCATCCGAAGGACCGGATCGTCATCTCCGCCGAAAGCGGTGGCACCGGCATGGCCGTGTGGGAGCTGGAAGATTTGCCGGCCGATGTTCACGTCGATGCCGTCGTGCTGATCGCGCCGGCATTGTCTCCCGAATACGATTTGAGCGCCGCGCTGAAGCACGTGCGCGGCGCGATGCATGTTTTTGTCAGCGAGCAGGACAACTTGATCCTCGCTTGGGGGACCGAGCAATACGGGACGATCGACGGCAAGCACGTGCAGGCCGCGGGGCGCTTCGGATTCGTGCAGCCCAAGACCGCCGATGCGACGCAATATGCGAAACTGGTTCAAGTTCCACATCAATCCGCGTGGTGGAAATACTGGAACTTCGGCGGCCACGGTGGGGGGATGTCGCCGGCATTTGCCAAACACGTGATCGCGCCGCTTATCGCCCGGGGCGTGCTACCGGGATAAGATTGTCGCGTATGCGACGACGTACTTCCTCGATTGGCGCTCAATCCGGCGGCTGCGCTTCGCTACGCCGCGGCGTAGCGCAGCGCAGCCGCAGGATGCTTTCGATACTCCTCATTCTGATCGGTTGTTCGTCCGCGATCGCGCAGGATCGCAACGCACCCAAACCAACCTGGCTCCTGCACCTTCCCGGAATCGCCGGTGAGATGCGCATCGATCACATGTTCACGCAAGGTTTGCTCGGCGGCGGGGTCGATGCGGATCTGGAAATCTACGACTGGACCGGCACCGATCGCGGCATGATCGCGCTGATGCAGACCAAGCGACATCAGGAACAATCCACGATCGTCGCGCAGTTGATCGAGAAACGCGTTCGCGAACATCCCGGCCAGCGGATTACGATCACCGGTCACAGCGCCGGTACAGGCATCGCGGTGTGGGCGCTGGAGAAACTGCCGGATGACGTGATGGTCGATGATCTGGTGATGATGGCGTCGGCGCTCTCCCCGCAATACGACCTGACCAAAGCGCTCAAGCACGTGCGCGGGCAGGCGATCGCGTTCAATAGCACGCTGGATGTGTTGATTCTCGGGGCCGGAACGAAAGGGCTGGGCACGGTCGATCGCGTGAAGACGGACGGCGCCGGCCGCGTGGGATTCGAGATGCCCGCGAGCGGCGATAAAGAGCAGTACACGAAGCTCAAGCAGTATCCGTACGATGGCGATTGGCTGCGCTTCAATAATCCCGGCGATCACATCGGCCCGATGATGCGATCGTTCTCGAAGAACGTCGTCGCCAGCGTAATCCTCGGCAAAGGGGTGCCGCCCCGCGCGACGACGCTGCCGAGCACGCGACCAACAACGATTCCTTCGACTCAACCCACGCGATGATCGAGCCCGTCCATCCGCGCTGGCCGAAGTGGCGCATTGTCATGGCGTACGTAACTCTCGCTGCGCTGGCGGTGGCGTCGGTTTGGTTTATCGATCAGAAAGTTCATCACCTGCCCGCGCCGGAATCAATAGAAGCAGCGCGATAACCCCATACGCGATCACGCATAACCAGATGCTGGTTGGCAGCTCGTAAGACACGTCCTGTCCGAGCGTGGTCAGGCGATACAGGATCGGTTGCTGCGTCCAGATGCCGATCGATTTGACGACGCCATTCATCGCGAAGATCGGGTGATAGGCGACCAGATCTGCGGATCGATCGGATCGCAACCAGATGGGAAAGCTCAACCACGCGAGCGCGAGGATCGTGGTGAGTGCGGGAGCGATCGATCTTCGGATTCGCGCCGATCGGAACCCGTGCGTGAGCGCGACCAGTGCGAGCGCGAACGCGAGCAGGATCAATCCGCAGCGAAGCGCGTCGACGATGGGGAATGAGAACATCCAAACAACGGCGTTTCCCAACACACTCGCGATTGCGATGAACCCGCGCTCCGATCTTTGCGAAACCGCCAGCGCCATAGGCGGCGTGATGAGCGCGATGAACGCGACGCTGCCGATGAGCAATCCCAGTGTTGCGCCCGCGGCAACGTACGATGCGAGCGCGCCCGCCAGCGAGAGTGCGAATGCAACCGACATCGCGCGATAGGATCTACCGTCCATTGTCTTGCGAGTCGCTCTTTTCCCCGGACGGTTGTGGCGTGGTCATCCGCTGATACTGCTTTTCCAATTCATCGATCAATCGCTGGATGCGATCCGCCTGGTCGATCAACTGCTGCTGCTCGCGGCGAAGCTGCGTGAGCACTTCGTAATGCGCCTGGGCGGCATCGCGCAGCTCGTTGCGATGCGGGGCGACCGCGGCGTTCCAGCGCTCGCGGAGTTTGGCGAGTTGCGGTGCCTCGGGCGTTACGCTTGCGGGATCTAGGGACGCGTCGGCTTTTTGTGTCGCAGGCAAATCACCCATCGGCTCGATGATCATCATGACGTTGGCACCCGGTTCCGGTGCGATGTCTTTGTTCACTTGCCACTCCAGCGTTTCGTTCGCGTTGCTCGCAAGCTGCGGGACGTCGATCAGCGACAGATCGAAGTTCACGATGCTGACGACATAACCGGTGATGTCCGCCGCGTACGCGCCGTCGGGGCCGAGCTGGGAGCCGGCGAAGATGAACGCGTGCTGCGGCATCGGCTCGCGGGTCTTGATCGATCGCATCATCCGCGTGATCGGCACGCGCACGAGCTTGCCGTCCTTCTGAAACTCCGCCGAAATACTCAGCGGCGGGCCGTGCGGAGGCATCCACTTCTTCGCGGCTTCGGAATATTTCACGGGCTCGCCCGGCTGCATGCCAAGCATCAGCAGCGCCAGATGAATGTTGGATGGCATGGCCGCGGTGCGGAGCACGGATTCGTGCTCGTTCGTGCCGCTGAGCACGCAGAAGAATTCCAGCGCGCCTTCGACGCCGAGCATCTGGCATTCGATGCGCACTTGTTTCGATGTGATGTCGACGTCGATGTGCGGAAGTTTCTTGTCCGCTGGTTGGATAGCGGGCTGACTGACGGCGCATGCGTTGAGCGACCACAGAATGATTACGACGCCAATTGGAACGAAGCGGCGCATGTCGCGCTCCTTGTGTCAGGAACGTGAGTGTACTCGCAACCAGTGCGATCAGGCAGCCTTGGGGAGAATCGTCGTTGCAGCAACCGCAGCGTTCGCCGGACGAATCCGATTCATCCCATCCAGCGCCGCAACCTTGTAGCACTCGGCGAGCGTCGGATAGTTGAAGACCGAATCGACAAAGTAATCCAGCGGCATGCCCGCGGCCATCACGGCCTGGCCGATGTGGATGAGCTCGGTGGCGCCGGTGCCGATCGCATGAACGCCGAGAATTCGACGACTGTCCTGGTGGAAGAGCAGCTTGAGCAGCCCGTGCGGATCGCTGATCAGTTGACCACGCGCGATCTCGCGATATCTCGCGATGCCGACTTCGTATGGCACTTGCGCCTTCGTCAGCGCCTGCTCCGTTTGGCCGACCATGCTGATTTCCGGGATCGTGTAGATGCCGTACGGGAACAGCGGGTTCGGCGCTTCGGCGATCTGATGAAACATGTGACAGCTCGCCAGCCGGCCCTGCTCCATGCTCGTCGCGGCAAGCGCCGGGAAGCCAATCACATCGCCCGCGGCGTAGATGTGCGGGACGTTGGTTTGATAGAACTCATTGACCTTCAATCGGCCACGCTCGTCGGCTTCAAGTTTCGCGGCCGCGAGATTCAAATGCGCCGTCGCGCCTTGTCGGCCAATGCTATAGAGCAGCGTCTCGGCGCGCACGCGCTTGCCGCTTTGCAAGGTCGCTTCGACCGATGCTCCGTCGTCGGAGATATGAATCTCCGAAACCGATTCGCCCAGTCGCAGCCGCACGCCGCGATCGCGCAGGCGGAACTGCAGGTGCTCGGTAATTTCATCGTCGACGAATTCGAGCAATCGCGGTCGCGATTCGATCAGCGTGACTCTCACGCCCGCGGCCGCCAGCATGCTGGCGTATTCCGCGCCGATCACGCCGCCGCCCACGATGATCAGGCTGCGCGGGAGTTCGCTCAGCTCAAGCAGTTGATTTGAATCGATCACGCGCCCCGGCGCGAATGGTACGCCCGGCGGTCGCGCCGGCTCGGTGCCGACGGCGATCAAGACATTCTCGCCAACCACCACCGTCTGATCGACGATCTCGTTTTCACCCTTGGCGTTGTGCGCATACCGCGCAACGCGGATCGTGTGCGGATCGAGAAAACTCGCGTGCCCGAAAATCATTCGCACGCCGTTGCGGCCCATCTGGTTGCGGATGATGTCAACTTCCGTCCGCACGACATGATGTGCGCGATACAGCAGATCGCTCATCGTGACATCGTGTTTCACGGCGTAGCTGTCGCCGTACATCGAGCGCTCATTGATCGCGCAAAGATGCAGCACCGCTTCGCGAATCGCTTTGGATGGAATCGTGCCGGTGTGAATGCACACGCCGCCCACCATCTCGGTGCGATCGATGATCGCGACGCGCTTCCCGAGCTTGGCGGCATTGAGCGCCGCCTTCTGCCCGGCGGGGCCCGATCCGATAACCACGAGATCATATGAGTTCTGGGGCAGCATAGTTCCTCATGGTTCGTATCGGTTGTGATGGTCGCGCGGTTTAGATGGGCGCGCGGGTTCTTGGTGATTGGTTATTGGAGCGGCCGATGCTGATCGGAGTTGATTCTGCGCCGAATCCTACTCCTCCTCGTACTCATCCTCCTCCTCTTTCTCCCGCTCCCGATCTTTGGCTTCGTTTCGCTCGATTTGATACGATTTTTCGCGTTCGCCCGACGCGTCGCCGTCCGCAACACTCGGCCACGACTGGTCTTCCGGCGAGTCGCCCGTCTTTGGCTTTTGGGTTCGCCTACGGAATTTCACAAAGTCCCGGGGCTTCGATGTGACGCTCATGACGAACCTCTCTCGCCAAGCGATGAGAAATGAGAGACGCGAGAACGCTTCGACAAGCTCAGGACCGGGAACTGATGCCCGCCGTTGGAACGTTGGCGAGTGAGCGGGCCGCGAGCGCGCGCAGACCGCGTGGCGGCGCGACCATTCTAGCTCAAGAAGTCCACCGTGTCGGCCAAGAACTCCAAAGATTCCCGCGCTCGGCTCAAATCGTGGCCGGGCCATCGCTTACACCGACGCCGACACGTTTTTTTGTTTTCGCGTTTCTTCGTTTGCTCTGATGTCCGAAATGCGGGACGATCGCGATGCAGAATGCCGCGGCTGAACGATGACCGAACGCCGCGCCGGTTTTCGCGCCCGATGCGGCAACGAATTCTTATCATCGCAGAGAGGTAAAAGGTGACATCACCTTTTACGAACCGGAAGGTGACCGTTATCCCAAAGAACCAGCACACACTCCGTGACTCTGTTTGGCAATTACCGCCTGGGCAAACTTTTCCGATCGTCACGAATCTCACCTCGAAATTCGGCCGATGATGGGCGAAGTGAAACGCCTCATTCGCATTCTGGCCAAGCCGCTGCTGGTGGTCGTCGCGGCGATCTGCGTGTGGAAGATGGTCTACACGTTCGCGATCGCCAAGACGCCGCACATCGCGTTCGCAACACTCGTTGAGCAGGTGATGCTGCCGGTCGCGATTCTCGCGCTGGTGTGCGTGGTTGCGGCGCGACATGAATTGAGCTGGTCGCGACCGTCGCGCCGATTGCGTCGGCTGCTGCCATTGATCAAGAGCGGCGATCGTCCGATCGAAGACCTCGCTGCCGTCGGCGGGCCGCGTGAATTCGGGCAGATGATTCCTGCCATCCAGGAGCTGCTGCACGATCTTCGCCGTCAGCGCGTTGAACTGTCGATGCTGAACGAAGAGATGCGCCAGCGTGTGGCCAAGCGCACCGATGCGCTGGAGCGCGCGATCGGATCGCTGCGACATCAGGCCACGCGCGATGCGCTCACGGGGCTGGGCAATCGTCGCATGCTCGATATGAGCTTGCCGAAACTGATGGAAACCTGCCGCGCGCAGAAAACCGATTTGTGCGTGATGATGATCGACGTCGACAATTTCAAGAAGCTGAACGACACGCTCGGCCACGGCAGCGGCGATCAGTTGCTGCGCGACTTCGGCCAACTGATTCGATCGACCGTGCGAACAACGGACATGTCTTTTCGATTGGGCGGCGACGAGTTTGTGATCCTCATGCCCGCCGCCGACGAGCAGTCGGCCACCGTTTTGACGGATCGACTGGTGGCGCTGGTTGATATGTACGCCAAGACACTGCACGTCGACCCGCGGCCGCGTTTGTCGATCGGCCTGTCGCGCATGCTGGCGATTCCCGATGCGACGCCGGACCTGCTGCTCAAGGCGGCGGACGAAGTGCTGTATGCGATCAAGTCTGAACGGAAGAAGTCGAGACCGCCGGCGGCGCGGTCGGCTTGACCCCCCTCAATAAAGCGTTGTCACTTCGTTCAGGATGACAGGCAATGCGCGACATCAGTCGTTGATGATCACACCGACATTCGAGACATAGAACGTTCCGACCGTCGGTGGCAGAATCATGATGAACGCAGTGCCGGCCGACAGCGCACGCGGGGAGGCGGCGGCGGTCAGACTGCCGGTGACTCGGGAAGCGTATTGGTATTCGACGCGTTCGCCCCAGCAGATCGTGCCGTCGGGACCGTCCACGCGATATCTCGCGATCACGCGCTTGCCGTACGCGCTTGCGGGAATATTCAGCCGCGGTTCGATCGAAACGTGGCGGTTAAACGGGTTGCTGGTGATAACGATCTTCAGTCGCGGACCGTTCGCGGTCTGCTCGACCGTGTAAGAACCTTGGATGTCGCCAAACGAATCGCCAAACGTGACGCGCCAGCCATTGCCGACCTGCGAGCCTACGTTGCTCATGTTCGGGTCCGCGACCAGGTTGGTTCCGGTGAGCGCCAGTTGCGTATCGACGTACAACCCGGAGTTCTTGTTGTACACGCCGCCAATCGACAGGCGCGGATCGTCGAGCATGCCGGCGTCGTGAATCATGTAGACCGCGTCGATTCGCACGCGCGAGACGGTGTCCAGATCCAGCACTTCTTTCAGCGCCACGGTGTTCGCGCCCGCGTCGAGATAACCGATCGTGACGCCGGTCGATTTGGTGAATCGCAGCTTGAAGCCGTCCTGAATCTGCGAGATCTTGTCGATCTCGACCTTGGTGCAGTTGTCAAACCACATCGCCAGGTCGTCCGGCAGGAACGCCGGATGGCTCTCGTTCCAGAGGCCGCGAATGCTGATGGAACCCGAGGCATAGAAAGGCAGATCGCTCGCGCCGTACAGCTCGATCCACGAGCTTTCCAGGCGCGTCTCGCCGATCAGCACCACCTGCGCGGTGTTGATCTCGTAATCGGGGCGAACGCTTCCGCTCACTTGCAGCCCGATGACTTCGTTGTCGCTGCTGTAGCCGGCCGCATCACCCAGCCATAAGCCGGTGGAACCGGGTTCGCGGATGAGGATGGTATCGAATCGCGCGTGATAGGTTTTCACGTTGCGCAGATCGATGCCCATGCGGCCGGCGCTGAGGTCAATGTTGTACAAGCGCAGATCGATCACACCGTTGGTGATGGCCGGGTCAGCGGCGATGGCATCGCAGAATCGGGTGTAGATCGCCAGGTTGGTGATGCCCGCGCCGATGTTGAATCCGTTACGTCCCATCAAGCGAACGGCTTCACCGGTGCTGCCGGTGGTCTCGTTGTGGATGCTGGTGCCGAAGCCCTGCCCCTGAAGCCAGACCCCGGAAGGCAAGCGGATGGGCGCGCTGGTGTTGAAGACGCCGCCCGAGAAGACCACGAGTCCGCCGACATCGCCACCTTGTCCGGGGATGCCGCTGCCGATCGGAAGCGAATCGATCGCCGCCTGGATGGCCGCGGTGTCGTCGATTCCGTCGTTCGGGCGAGCGCCGAAGTCAAAAACGTTGACGATACGAGTCGACGCCGGCGCCCGATCGCGCGAAACCGTGCTCGGTCCAAACGGCACGGCGGTGGAGCTCGAGTTGAAATACTTGCGATAGACCATGCGCGAGCGAGAGATCGTCCCCACGCCGTTCGGGCTGTAGAGGTTGGTGGCGGTCAGGTGCGAGGTGTTATCGATGCTCAGCGACGACGCCGCCGTCGATCCCGCGGAGACGCCCAGGATTCCGACGCTGATCTCCGGCGTATCCACCAGAACAATCTGCCGGCTGCTTGATACGCCGTCGATTCGGTCAAACTGAATCACGGCGTCTTCCAGCAGCATCAAGCGGGAGCGATCGAGGTTGGCCGCGGAAGTCTGTATCGACATGTTCCGCACTGATCCGACGAACCCGTGGATGTAGAGCGGCAGAACAGACGCGCCGATATCCTGAATCGTGATATCGCCCAGCGAGCTGTGCCCGCTCAGTTCGATCAGCGCCTGGCTCGAATCAAAACCCACCCGAGCCGCGCCCTTCACGGTGAACCCGCTGATCCGATTGATCGCGCTGTTGTTTCGGCCAACGTTCAGGTAGAGCGCTGATGAGCCGGGGTTTTCGACGGTGATGTTGTTCAGCGTCGCCTGATAGATGTCGTGGCCGTGCAGGTCGATCGCGATGCCACCGGAGCTGATCGTCAGGCTGTCGAGTCGCAGGTCGATCACGTCGCAGGTCGCGTTAATGCCCTCGGCTTTGTCCGTGATCAGCCGAAGCGTCTGCACCTGTACGCCCACGTTCGATACGCCGCTGAACGGGCTGTAGAGGGTGATCGCGGCACTGTTCGAATCGGTGGAGGTATTTCGGAGGATCGTCTGATTGCCTTGTCCGCGCAGGATCACGCAGCTCTTCAGCATCAGCGCGCGGGAGAGCGTGTATTCGCCTCCCGCCAGCAGAACGATCCCGCCAATCGGTGCGGTGACCATCGGCGTGCCGTTGCTCGTCGGCAGCGAATCGATCGCGGCCTGGATCGCGTCGGTGTCATCGATGTCATCGTCCGGGATCGCGCCGAAGCTCGACGCGGTGATCGTGTGACTGGGTGCTCCGTTATTGCCGAGGTCGCTGGGAAACGCGGGCACGGAAACCTCAAACGTGCCGATTTGTTTCAGGCGTGTCGGGTTGCCGAGCAAGTCACGGACCTGCCCCTTGTTGACGAACACTCTGTACACGCCGTTGTCCGCTGCGTCCCACACGCCGCCGGGCGCGGAAATCTTGTAGCGGACGATGAGCCGCTTGTTGTCGCCGGGATAATTGATGGTGTGGAGCTTCGCGGCGCGACTCGATCCGTCGGGGGCAATGACCTGAATGTCGCGACCGTCGAGGGTGTTTCGCGCAACCTTTAAGTCCGACTTATACGTAACGGTGAAGACGTACGTGCCGCTCCACATCTCGATGCCGGTCGTCGCCACCGTCGTGGAGGGATAAACCAGCGCCGCAAAGAGCTGGCGATTTTCGAGCAGTTCCGGTTCAAATACGGACGGCTTCGCGGCGCGCGTGACCGCTTGCTTTCCCTTGCGGAAGGCGCTGCGGATCGCGCTGCTGATACTGCGTCGGCTGCTCACGGATGGCTCCTCGCGGTCAGGATACTGAAACAAACGCGGGTGTGGTACAGAAAAGGTTGCCCCAAAGGCTGCACTGTCTGCCCAGTTCCTCGTTCCCATTTCCCTTAACGAGCAGTCACCGTAGACCGGCCAACTCGTCGTCTGGCGTCCGATCGAATCTTACCAAGCATCGTCAGACTACCGAAGTTCAATCCCCGGAATTCGGCAAATCTATCTGGCAAAATGCGCGAATCAGTGCCGCGCGTGACGGGTAGCACGAGCGCGCGGCATAAGACTTCTAGGACGTCGCGCAAGTCGTTGTCGGATGATCACCCGAGGGTTTGGAAGGGCGAACGATGAAAATACGAGTAGAGGCTTGCCACTCCGAGCGCGCTGCCCAGCGCTAAGCGTCCAACCTTCCAGTAGTTATGCGAAGTGTAGCGATACGTGATCACCACGATAAGCGGCAGCGTCATCGCCGCGTAGCGGCTGGAAAACAGATGCGTGATCTTCAGCGGCGTGAGCAGCAACAGCATCGTTGCGACCAGCAAAGCCAGATATCGGCGATCGGTCCGATTCTCAATCGCGCGCAACACCATCGCCACAACGAAGGTAATGCCCAGCGTTAACGTGACTGCCGGAATCACCATGGCAACGTAGGTCACCATTGAAGCCGGCAGGACGCGTTCAACCATCGATCGCATCGGCACCGCTCCAGGCTTCCCGACCGCGATTTGGAGAACAATGGCCGTGATGACGACGATCGCTAGCGTCTTCTTGTTCAAGCAGAGAAATCGCGGCGCGAGGAAGAACACGATCGCCGCCGCGTAGCACATCGAGCGCACGCCGTGTTCCGGGACGATGCCTTGGCCGGTCCAGGCGGTGTGAGGCGGGACCATTCCCTTCCAGATCCAAAACACCGGCGCGCACACGGCGACCATCGCGAGACCTAACACGATCAGCGGCGGCGTGTCGCGACGAATATCTTTGATCAGGAACGGCAATCCGCCGAGCAGCACGAGATACGGCTGGCGACCGAGCACGGCGATCGCGAAACACAATCCCGCGATCGCTGCCAATATGAATCTGCGCGCGCCGGATGTGCGCGGATCGAACGCCCACACGGTTGCGGTCATTGCCAGTGCAGCGAACAGCAGCGCGGGCATTTCGGTGAGCGCCATTCCGGCGATTACCCAGGTCATCGGCACGCCGAGCATCGCGAGGGTTGCGAGCGTCGCGCCCAGCTTGTCGCGCGCATCGAACGCGCGCAGCGCCGCATACGTTGCCGCCATCGACGCGAACAACAGCAGCGGATTCACAAACCGCACGGCGGGCGTCTTCAGGTGCGTGATGGGCTCGAACACATAATGAACCACCGTAAACAGCGGCCCGGCAGGTCCCGGAAGGGCGAGCAGAAACTCGCGGCCGAAGCCCTTGTCATGCAGCAGATCGACCGACTCCAGATACCAAGGTTCATCGAAGAGCGGCGGATTCTTGTGGAACGCGAGAAACCCGAGCAGCACGAGGATTTGCACGATCGCCAGCGCCAGCAGCGCCGGGCGCGCCTCGCGATTCGCGAGTGCAATCGCAGCGGCAAATGGAGAGGACCCAGCAGCGTTCTCTGACACGGGCGGGAGTATAGATGCGCATCAGAGGCGGTGCCAATCACGCCTCTAGCAGCCCGCGGTGAAAGTCGCGCGGTCGCTGCTTGTGTCCTCGTGCCGGGCTCTTCGTTGTCGAGACTCGCTCATGTTTGGTCAATATTGCTTCGTCTCGACGCCTCGATCCCGGCACGATGCCACGGCGCATCGACGCGCGGGACTTTCACCACGGGCTGCTAGCGGAAGATTCGATTCAACACTTCCGCCAATCGCACGCCCGCCCGCGCGAGCTGCAATTCGACCACCGGCTCGGCGCGCTGCACGTAAGCTTCATCCAGTTTCACCGGCGGACCATCCGCCGCAACGCCGGCGTAGACGACATTCACCGCAATCTGGTGCGACTCGTTGGCCCACCCCACCGGTTCGGCGCGCGTCCATTCCTTCGATTGCTGCTCCGTGATCGAGGCGGCAATCTTCTCCGCGTATTCTTTGATCGACAGCTTTTCTTCGCCCGAGCCCATCATGTGCTTCAGGATGTTCGAATCCCATACCTTGTGCAGGCTCAGCGCCTCCGGTGCGTCGAGAAAAAACACCAGGCGAAAGTTTCCGCCCTTATCGTCGTTGCGATCGGTGCTGTGCAGCGGCTGATGCAGATCGCCGACGAAGTGGATCAGGAATTTCAGCGCCTCTTCGCGCTCGGTCGCGGGGCGAGTCCGATCATTCAGGACATTGGCGAAGTCGACGATCTTGTCGATGACGTTGTTGCCATTCTTGCCATCGCGGGCCGCATCGTAGGCTTTCATCTCGTACGGGATGTTGACGTAATGCCAGGTCGACGTTTCCTCGCGGTCTTTGCGAATCGAATCCGCCCAGGCGGAAACGCTCGACATCGTGGAGCCCTTGGCCAGCAGCTCCTCGGCAGCGGCCTTCGCTTTGGGCGTGAGGCGCGACTCGGCGATCTGCGCGACGATCGCGTGCCCCTCGCGGCCCCAGGCGAATAGATGCGTCGGAATCAGGAAGACGACCAGCGTCAGGAAGCAAACAAACGAGCGAGACAACAGCAGTTTCATATCCACATCGTACGCGCTTCTCGCCGCGGACGCTTCGGCGAAATCGTGCAACGTTCGGCAACTTCGCGCGTAAATGCGCGGGATGACATCGCATTCAGAACAACTGCTGGCGCTGGGTCGCCGCTTTCTGGAACCGTATACGCGTCTGGATGGCGCCGCGTGCGCGGCGATTACCGGATCCAGCGCGGAAGGCCACGCTGACGAATTCTCCGACCTGGACATGACGGTTTATTACACGCGCCTGCCGCCTGAAGATGCGATCCTCGCCGTGCGCGAACAACTGGGCGGCGGACCGATCACTTGGAACGTCGGGAAACATTCCGACGGCGAATTCGCGATGGCGTTCCGCGTGCAAGGCGTCGAGTGCCAGTGCGGCCACGTCACGATCGCGCGATGGGAGGGCGACATCGATCGTGTCCTCCGCGGCGAAGAGTTGGCGTCGCCGCTGCACAAGGCGATGTCGGGCACGCTGATCTCGACAGCCGTTTTCGGCGCAGAGTTGTTGGAAAAATGGAAATCGCGTCTGCGCTCGTACCCCGATTCACTGGCCCGCGCCATGGTGAAGCACCATCTGCAATTCTTCCCGACGTGGGGGATCCTGCCGCGGATGGGGCGTCGCAACGCCGAGCTCTGGATGCGGCAAGTGATGGTCGAATCGTCGTTCAACCTGCTGGGCGTGCTGGCGGGATTGAATCGCCAGTACTTCACTTCATTTCAGTTCAAGCGAACGAGCGCATTTATTCGGACGTTGAAGATCTCGCCGCCGAATTTCGCTGAACGGTTGGATTCACTGTGGAAGATGAGCTTGCCCGATGCCGCCTTGGCGCTGCGGGCGCTGGTCGCCGACACCGTCGATCTGATCGAACACCATATGACGGACATCGACACCACTGCCGTGCGCAAAGCGCTGGCGCGGAACGATGTCGCGTACAACTACGTCCGATACATCGCGCACTGCGTAGTGGGCACAGCGATTGCTTCCGCGCCGCGCGACCGCCGCGGGATCAATTTCATTTCGTCGATGCAAGAAAACTTTCGCGCGAATTTTTCCGTTTGACAACTCTTAGTTCTGTGATCGCGCGGTTAAATCGCGCACGCCTCACAGGTCGATCACTTCCACGTCCGACAACCCGCGATAAGTCTTCCGATTTC
>JACMJD010000479.1 GCA_014380825.1 Phycisphaerae bacterium
ATCGCACGATCACCATTGATGAGAATTTGGCGCAAGGAGGTCATTGCCGACCCGAAACGACAGCGCGAATCGGCGTCAGTCTCATCATTAGTGACACTGACGCCGCTAAATGCTTGATAGTTAGGAATCGGCGGTCTCAACATTGATGAGAATTTGGCGCAGCGAGCGCTTCCGAACCTGAAAAGGCGCTGGAATCCGGCCCCAGTCTCATCATTAATGAGACTGGCAGCGCCAAGTGCTTGAATGGCCAGGAATCGCCAGTCTCATCATTAGTGAGACCAGTCTCATCAATGATAAGAAGGAGATGGCCGGCCGATTTCCTTCACGATGATCATCAGGTTTATTTCGCACGCAAAGTCGGAGCTGACAGACGCGGTTGCGTATTACGAGGGTGAGCTGAGCGGCTTGGGTCATCGATTTTGGGACGAACGTTGTTCGAGAGCAGGTGATCTGGATATTGGCTGTCGCACACGCGCATAGCCTTCCCGAATACTGGATTGATCGCCCGAAGGCCATCGACTAGCGGGCGGTGTGAATCCTGTTGGTGATTCGGTCGAGCGCACGCCCTGGAGACCAGGTACTTGCGGGAGTTTTGTGGGACCTAGCGGTGCCTCGTCGTGCTCAGTCGTGACAAATGCAACGGATGCCATGTGAGCTCGCGGTTGATGACGTCAAATCCATTCAAGAAAATCAATCGTCTACGTTCTTCGATTCGCCGGAGCTTTTCACGCCCTTCAATTTGTAATCAGGGGGTCGCGGGTTCGATCCCTGCAGCCGGCACCAAACACACCGTGAGAACAAGCATGTCACCGGCCAGGGTCGAGTGCGCGTGGCTCATCCAACATTGCGATGGATGAAACTCCCGCGCGACCCGGTCAACGACCGTTCCGCGCGCGAGCGGACCGCGATCTCGCGATGGCGTTCGAATCCGCACTTGCCGCTGGCGACGGCGTCGCCGGTGCGCACTGCATCCACGAACGCTGGATGCGCAGCCACTTCGCCGCACACATCGAGACGGCCCTGGATCTGCTGTGGAAGCGTGCGGGCGCGTCGGTGCCCGAATGGCTTCCAATGCGTTACATCAGTTGGCTGCCCACCGCGTACGACGTTGCCGCGCGCTTCACCGCCAACGGCCGCGGCCGTTCGAACCTCTATCTCATCCTGCTGGACTTCGCCGATCGACGCGGCGATGACCACGGCGTGTACGTCGGCATGAGCCGATATTCGCCCGCGCAACGCTTCGATCAGCACAAAACCGGCATCCGTGCCGCCGGCAGTGTGCTGAAGCGCGGCATCGAAGTGTTGACGGGTCCGACGCTTCACCTGCAGCACATCAAGCTAAGCTGCGCGGCGCGCATCGAATCGGCACTGGCTGGCGCGCTCGCGGATGCCGGCATTCGCGTCGAAGAAGGGCACTGAGTTACTGCCGCGTCGCGGCGATCGCCTAGCAAACGAGCAGCAAACCGCCGTCGCTTTCGGCGATTTCTGGTAGCGTGGCGCCAATGAATATCCACTTCCGCCTCACCGTGATGAACTTCATGCAGTTTTTCGTGTGGGGCGCGTGGCTCATCTCCTTCGGCGCGTACATGAGCAAGACCCTCGGCTTCACGGGGATCGAGATCGGCAGCATCTACGGCACGATGGGCGTCGCCTCGCTGTTCATGCCAGGGCTCTTGGGCATCGTCGCGGACCGCTGGGTGAACGCGGAACGCCTGTACGGAATTCTGCACCTGACGGGCGCGGGCCTCCTCGTCTGGGCCTCGACCGTGCGCGACTACGAAACGCTGTACGTCATCATGCTGCTGAACGCGATGGCCTACATGCCGACGATCGCGCTCAACAATACGATCTCCTACCGCGTGCTCGAGCAGCAGGGCATGAACTTCATCCTGAAATTCCCGCCGATCCGCGTCTGGGGCACGATCGGCTTCGTCTTCGCGATGTGGTTCACGGATCTCTCCGGCGCCGTGCTCTCGACCGGGCAGCTCTTCATCAGCGCCACCGCCGCGGCGTTCCTCGGGTTCTACGGTTTCACCATGCCCGCGTGTCCGCCGTACCGCGCAGCGGGCCAGAGGAGCGTCGTCGAAGCGCTCGGACTCGACGCGTTCGTGCTGTTCCGGCGTCCGCAGATGGTCGTCTTCTTCCTCTGCGCGATGATGCTCGGCGGTGCGCTGCAGATCACCAACGCGTTCGGCGGCGACTTCCTTACGGACTTCAACGCGAGATTTCCCGATTCGTTCGGCGTGAACCACCCGATCCTGCTCTCCTCGATCTCGCAGATCTCCGAGACGGTCTTCATCCTCACGATTCCGTTTTTCCTGCGGCGCTTCGGCATCAAGGTCGTCATGCTGGTCGCGATATTTGCCTGGATGCTGCGCTTCGGGCTCTTCGCCTTCGGCGACCCGGGCCCGGGACTGTGGATGCTCGTGCTGTCGATGATCGTGTACGGCATGGCCTTCGACTTCTTCAACATCTCCGGCTCGATGTTCGTGAACCTCGAGGCGAACCCGCGCATCCGCGCGAGCGCGCAGGG
>JACMJD010000480.1 GCA_014380825.1 Phycisphaerae bacterium
AAATGCACGCGGCGTTTGTGGTGCTCACGGGGCTTGCGATCCTGGCGGCGTATTCGAATTCGTTCGGCGTGAAGGATCGCTCGCCGCTCGTTAACTGGACGCTCGACAATAAATACATCATCGAGCTTGATCCGCGCACGAAAGTGGAAGCGGATGTGTTTCGGCCAAGCACCTGGACGAACGAAGCGGGCCGGCCGGATTTTCAGGACATCTGGACGCGCGACTATTGGTGGCCGAAAGGCATCAGCGGTTTGTATCGTCCGGTCGTCACGTTCACGTACTGGCTGAACTGGTACAAGATGAGCGGCGACGAGACGAAGCTCGATCCAAACCTCTCCGCGGAGAAGCGCGACGCCGCCACTGAAAAAATCGTGAAGGATCGCCTGCTGATCTTCCACATCGTGAACTACTGGGCGCACTTCGCCGTGACGATCCTGGTTTACCTGCTGGCGTTGCACCTCACGCAGCGGTTCTGGACCGCAGTGGCGATTGGTCTGCTGTTCGGCCTGCATCCAGTCGCGACCGAATCGGTGACAAACATCATCGGCCGGGCCGATATCTTCGCATCCATCAGCGTGATCGGCGGACTGCTGCTGTACATCCGCTCGACGCTCTCGCGCGGCGCGTGGAAAATCCCGTGGCTGCTCGCGCTCTTGTGCCTGACGACGGTCGGCGTGTTCAGCAAAGAAAGCGCCGTCGCGATCCTGCCGGTTTGCATCCTTTACGATCTGGTCTTCCGCTGGACACCGCGCTGGAATAGCGAGGCGCTTTTCGAATTGATCAAGAATGGATTCAAGTGGTTTATCACCGGCTACATCGTCCTCTTCCCACCAATCCTGGCGATGTTCTTCGTGCGATCGTGGGTGTTCGCCAACTCCACACCGCCGGAAACGCCGTTCCTTGATAACCCGATCCGCGGCGTGAACTTTTTCGCCGGCGAGGTCACGGCGCTTCAGGTGCTCGCGCGATTGTGGTGGATCCTGATCTTCCCCAAAGATCTGTGCGCCGACTATTCCTTCAACCAAGTGCCGACCTTCGGCTATCTCTCCACGCCCTGGAACAACGCGCTGGGCCTGCTGGCGGCGGTGCTGGTCATCTCGGTTTTTGCGTACGCGATCTACCTCTGGAAGCGCAACCGGGCCGCAGCGTTCTTCATGCTGTTTTTCTTTCTCGCGTTCCTGCCAACTTCGAACCTGGTGATCACGATCGGCAGCATCATGGCCGAGCGATTCCTTTACCTGCCGCTTGTCGGATTCGTCGGCGCGTTCGTGCTGGCGATCGAATGGATCGTCGCGCGCGTGCTGACGATTGTGGATTCCGGCAAAGTCGCGCCGCTCGCCGCGCTGGCGCCCGCCGGCGCGGTGGCGACCGTTGCCACGGCGCCGATCGATTACGAATCGAAGAAGCCACCGTCCGCCGATCCTTCCGCGATGGAAATGCTCCTCATGCGCAACGCGCGATGGGTCGCTCCATCGGTGCTGCTGGTGATCGCGCTGATCTACGGCGTGCGCACCTATTACCGCAACTTCGTCTGGCAGAGCGATTTCACGCTCTGGCATGCCGCCAAGGACATCTCGCCGGTCAGCTTTCGCTCGTATCAGTCGTACGCGTTCGCGATCTTCGAGGAAGTGCAGAAGCCGGCCGAGAAGCGCCAGCCGGAAACGAAAAACGTCACGATCGACGACTGCATCACGTGGGTTTCCAAAGGTCGTCCGATCGTCGATCAGTTGCCGGATCGATACAACAGCAGCCGTCTGTATCTGCACGAAGGAATGTACTGCGGCGTGAAGGGCGAATCGTTGTGTTCGCGCAACCCCGACGGCTCGGCGACCGTCACGCCCGAGGCGGCTTTTTGGTTCAAGCGATCGGTCGCCACGCTGGAGAAGGGGCGGTCGGTCGATCGTGCGTTCAACGAGATCAATCGCCAGAAAGAAATTCAGCGCGGCAAACCCGTCGACACGATTCCCGATGCCGGGCTGCTTCAGGTGTACGAATATCTTGGCGTGTCGTACTTCCGGCTGGGCGATCTCGACAAAGCGCTGGACAACTACATGTACATGCGCCATCTCGATCCGTGGAACGCCGACGCGTACGAAAAGGTCGCGTCGGTTTACCTGCAAGCCGGCCGGGCGGAGCAGGCGGCGATCGCGCTGATTCAGACGGTGTGGCTGGACGGCAATCGCCGACACCTCTGGCCGGTGATCGAGCGGCAACTGATCGCGGTTGGCGCCGAGAAAGAATCGCCGCTCATCGTTGGCCCGGATGGTCAGCCGCGCCTGAACCTTCAGAGCCGGGTCGTGCAGAGCTTGCTGTGCTCCGTCTACCAGGGATTTCTCCGCCTGTTCCTCGAAGCCAAGCAAGTCGGCCAAGCGGAATACATCCGCGTGCTCGCGGTGCGCGATCTTGGTTTCCCGCAGAGCCTCTTCGACGATATCTTCAAGGAGTTCAAACTCGTCCCGCCCCCGATCCCACCTAAGCCCGGGCAACCTGCGCCAGGCACACCCGCTGCGCCAAGTGCGCCGACCGTGCCAAAAACAAATTAACCACCAAGGGACCAAGAGCACCAAGAAGACAAGACAGAAGTTGAATTCTTGGTGTTCTTGGTGTCTTGGTGATTCATCCGTTTTCCCCATTTTATTCTCATTTCGTCCTCGGTTAACGTTGCGCGAATGGACATTAATCTGCTGGCGCTGAGCGTCGGCAATTCTCGGTTGGCGATCGGGACGTTCGTGTCGGGCGAGCTTCAGCACGTCACGCGCGTGCCGCACACGCAGCGCGCCGATTGGCCGGCGATCATTACGCAGGCGTGGATGCCGATCGCGAAGCGCGACAGCGCCGCGATCGTCGCCGCCAGCGTCAACCCGCCGCTGGAAGCGCCGCTGGAACAAGCGGTGAAAGCCGCGACCGCGCACGACGTCGAGTGGATCGGCCGCGAGATCGATCTGCCGATCAAGACGCGCGTGAAGTCGCCGCGAGAAACCGGCATCGATCGCATCCTGAACATGGCCGCCGCGTTCGAGCAGATGGGGAAAGGCTGCGTCGTTGTCGACGCGGGCACCGCTATCACCATCGACTGCTGCAACGACGCCGGCGAATTCCTCGGCGGATCGATCTCGCCGGGCGTGGCGATGCAACTCGACGCGCTGCACGACAAAACCGCCAAGCTCCCGCGCATCGCGTTCGCGCGCCCGGTCGGAACGTTCGGCGACACCACCGAACAAGCGATCCTGCAAGGCGTG
>JACMJD010000481.1 GCA_014380825.1 Phycisphaerae bacterium
GCCGCGCGCGACGGTGAAAAAAATTGACTCGATAATTTTTTATAACTATCGTGGTGATCGACCGCGCGAAATCACCAAAACGTTTGTCCTTCGAGATTTCGACGGATTCGACCGCGGCGAGAAGTTTGACGTCCACTTCACGACGATGACCGCGTACGAGCAAGGTCTGCCCGTTCACGTCGCGTATCCGAAGCCGCCGAAGATGGCGAATATTCTCGGCGAGATGTTGTCGCTGCGCGGGATGAAACAATTCCGCTGCGCCGAGACGGAAAAATATCCGCACGTGACATTCTTCTTCAACGACTACCGCGAAGCGCCGTTCGCCGGTGAAGATCGATTCATGGCGCCGTCGCCGAAGGTCAGCACGTATGACCAGATGCCCGAGATGAGCGCGGAGGGAATTTGCGAGGAGACGATCAGGCGGATCGACAGCGGAACGTACGGCTTGCTGGTGGTGAACTTCGCCAACTGCGACATGGTCGGCCACACGGGAGTTCTGGGTGCCGCGGTGAAAGCTGTCGAGATCGTCGACGACTGCGTGGGCCGAATCCTCACCGCGATCCAGAAACACAACGGCACCGCGATCGTGACGGCCGACCACGGCAACTGCGAGCAAATGATCGACCCCACCACCGGCGGACCGCACACGGCGCACACGGTTTACCCGGTCGAGCTGTTCGTCGTAGACGATCGCCTCAAAGGCAAACGCCTCCGCTCTGGCGGACGCCTCGCGGATGTCGCGCCGACGGCGCTGCAAATGATGGACATCGAACGCCCCGCCGAGATGACCGGCACATCCCTGATCGAGGCGTGACGCACCGTTTCTTTGGTTTCGTTGCGTCAGATTCGCTCGCGTTGTTCGCGGCATTCGCTTCATGCCAACCCGCAAATGTCGGCCCGGCCGACGGCTGCAAGCGGTCGGCCCAAATTGACTTTGGCTTCGTTTTCGCGAATCGAGATTCGCGAAGTTCGCAAGGCGACAGAGAAGCCATCGCACTTCTCCAGCTTCACTTTGGCTTCGTTTTTCACAATCGCGAGGCATGATCCTCCCGACCCTTCGAGGACTGAGAGAAACGCGCTTCCCCTATACACCGGGCGCGCTGCGCCGGCCGAGCGCGCGGCGCGCAACAAAGTGCGTTTTCAGATCGGGGAGAAGGAATATTTTTATTTCGAGCGCTGCGCGGTTCAGAGAATTTTCGGCAGCGCTGGGCCGGGCCGGTCGCTGCTGCTCATTGGCGAGTTTATCGCGCTGACTGTCGGCATCATCAGCATCGAACACGGCGCGGTGACGTGATGAGCATTGCGGGGACAACCGAGGAGCGGATCGACCGGTCGGACCGACTGCCCGCCGAAACCCCCTGGGTTCGGTGATACGGGCAAAAACCGGCCGATCCGCGTTCCTCAGCGGCGAACAGCACGCCTCCGCCAAGTCGTTCTGCTGTTCAGCAACTCAACAAACACTCCGCCGTCGCGATCCCGAAAAAGCGATCGCGGCGAGCGGCGCGAAAACAAATATCAAACTGGACGGTTCGGGAATGACGGCAGTGAGAACGACGTCATTTCCGTCGCCGCCGAAATAGCTGATCTGGAACGCCAAGCCGTCCGCCAAGAAGACTGTGTTTTGCGGCAGACCGTTGAACGCGCCGGTCACCGCGCCGCTGAAGCGGTCATCGAGGATCGTGAACTGCGTGCCGAGCGCGGGCGTGAAGCCGTTGAGCAAATCGACGGCCAGAAGTCGGCCGGTCAGTGTGTTCGATTCGAGCACGACCAGTTGATCGTAGTTAACGCCGGCGTTTGTTCCGGCGAGCTCGAACTCGATCGCAGGACTGCCGGGTGCGAAGCCCAACTGGCTGACGGTCAATCGGCCGGGCGCATCGGCGCCGGGTGCAATGGGGGCGTTCACGCTGCCGAGGATCGTCCCGTTGCCAAGCACCTTCGTGCCGGGGTTGCCCAGCACGCTAATGCTGAGGGCGGTCGTGGTGGGCGGCTGGGGAATGCTTCGCAGCGTGCCGTCGACTTGCAACGATCCTTCGACGAGGAGAATCGGCATGCCGAACGTTGCGCTATCGCCGGTGAAATGAAGCCGTCCGGCTCCTACTTTGTTCAGGCTTGCTCGGCCTTTAACGTGGTCGAACGTTGCGACGACTCCGTCGGCCACGTCAACCGTTACGGCGCCGGCGAGGAGCCGGAATCCTGAGACCTGGGGTTCGACGATGCTGGCGTCGAAGAACAGTTCGCCGTAACTCTGAGAGGTATTCTCAAATCGCACCTTGGCATCGCGCTGCATGACGAGTGTGGCATCCGCGCCGCCCAGCGCGCCGCTCGCCGCGGCGATAAGCGTGCCGTCGCTGATGTACACTGGACCGTTGATCGTATTTGGCTGGGACAATACAAGCGTGCCAGGACCGGCCTTGGTGAGCTGCGACGCCTGAATCGGAACATCAATGCGATATCTGTGGGTGTTCGCGCCGATCGCGTCGGTCCAGATGACTATCTCGTTCGCTGTCGTCGCGAGGGTGCCCGTTCCGCTAACGGAAAGAATCTCGCCAGTTGCCGACGCGTCGGCAGAGAGCGCCAGCGCGCCTTGGCTGATGCCAAGGTTCGCATTGTTCAGTTGCACGCCCGCGTCCGCGCCATGCATCGCCAGCGAGCGGACCAGCGTCGTTCCGCCGTTGAGCGTTTGGGTGGCAATTAGTCGCGTGTCGGAATTGGTGCCGTCGATGCTGCTGGCGTATTCAGGAAAGTCGAGCGGCCGCAAACCGCGGCTGTCGCTAACAGTGATGAAGCTCAGTGGCCCATCATTTGCGCTCTCGGTCGGCCCGATAAATCCCATCATCCAAGGGTAGATGACATTCGGGCCTCCAACGTGTACCCCGCCAATGGTACCCGCCGGCTTCAGCGTCGTTCCGTCGTTCGGATTTACGTCGATTAGCGCGGTGGCGAAATCCTGACGGATAATGCTCGGCGTGCCAAGATTCAGCGTCCCGCCGACGCCATCGGTTGTTGAGAGTTTGATCGTGTTCGCGGACTTGAACAGCGTGATCGTCCCGACGTTTTCCGCCACTGTCGCGCCTGAGCCGTTGTGTATGTTGAGCGCACCACGCCACAGGGTGATGGGGGCGGTATCGCCGATCTTGTCCACTTGTCCGGCGGCGCCATACGAGAGCGTCAGCGATCCATTTTGAACGTCCCATCGTGACGAAGCGGCGGAGCTTCCGGCATTGGGCAGATTTAGCGTGAAGACGGTTTTGGTGCGGCCGGTGTAGGTGTTGGTGCCGGTGAAGATGCCGGTGGCGCTGACATCCATGCTGCCAAATATCGTGCCGGCGATGGTGAGATTGGGCCCGCTGACAACCAATTCACCGGCCGTGGCGCGAGTCAGATCTCCGCTGATTGAAGTAACGCCGTCGGCGTTCAGGAAGTTGGACAAGGCAAGCGTGCCGTTACCAATCTGATAACCTGACCCCGTCAGTTGAACCGCCGAAAGTTGCCGCTGAACACCGCCGAGGTCAACCAACCCTGGCGGCGGTGAGGCAAACCTCGCGATGTCGAAAAAGCCAGGCACGCCGTTCGTCCAATTACCCGCGTCTCCCCATAACAAGTTGTTATTCGCGTTCGTAAAAGTCGTGGTAAGACCCTGCGCCCAGTGAGATGTGGAGAAACTCATCGCTGCCGCGGCGGCGACGACAATCGCTTTGACCGAACGAACCTTCCGGCTGCAAATTTGCTGCTGCATAAAGCACCTCACAAAAAGCTAGCGGTGCCGCCGCGTTCGAGCGCCAGCCATCGCCATCACAACGAAAGAAGCGAACACGCCACACATTGCCGGCTCAGGCACGACCGCCGTCAACACGACATCATTCCCATCGCCGCCGAAATAACTGATCTGGAACGCCTGGCCGTCCGCGAAGAACACCGCGTCTTGCGGCAGGTTGTTGAACGTACCGTTGATCGCGCCGGCGAACTGGTCGTCGATGATCGTGAACTGAATGCCCAGCGTTGTCGTGAAACCGTTCAGCAGGTCGACGTCGAGCGTTCGGCCTGTGATTCGCGCGGCGTTGAGCACGACCAACTGGTCGTATTCGATGTCGGGCGTGTTACCGGCGATCTCAATCGCGATGCGGCTGCCGCTGGCGGAATTTGAAATCGTGCCGACGGTCAGTTGACCTACCGCGTCGACGCCGGGTGAGATCGAGACGTTGATCGTGCCGAGAAACGTTCCGGTGCCCAGGAATGTTGTGGTTCCGAAGCCGTTCACGAACAAGCCGGAAGAAATCGAGCCCCCGCCGGGAAGATCCAGCGGCACGTTTTGATATGTGCCATTGATTTGCAGCGAACCGTCGACCATGTTGAAGCCAACGCCCGCCGGCGAGCTGTCGCCGGCGATCCGCAGTCGGCCGGCTCCGTACTTGGTGATGCCGCCTGTCCCGGTGACGTGATCAAATGTCGCGACAACTCCGGAATCGACAACCACCGGCGCGGTGAAGATGGTTGGCGATGACGAATCAATTAAGCTCTGGTCCATGCTCAACGTGCCGTAATGCTGCGATGCGGCGGAGAATCGCACGACGGCTCCGAGTCGCAATGACACGGATGAGTTGTTTCCCCCCAGCGCGCCGGGCGCGGCGGCGATGAGCGTGCCGGCATTCACATGCACGGGGCCGCTGATCGCGCTCCCGCGCGATAGCACCAGCGTGCCCGGGCCGCTCTTGGTCAGGACGGACGCGGTGATCGGTACATCGATGCGATACCGGTGCGCGTTTTCGGCATAGGCGTCGGTCCAGATGACGAAGTTGTCCGCGAACGTCGAGAGTGTTCCCGTGCCACTGACCGAGAGAATCTCACCCGTCGCCGTTGAATCGGCGGAGAGTGCTAACGCGCCTTGGCCGACGCGCAGTTGAGCGTTGTTGTTCAATTGCACGCCGGCATTCGCGCCGTGGAGCGCCAGCGAATGCACGATGCCGGTGGACCCGCCGTTGAGCGTCTGGGTCGTCGTCAGGCGCGTATCCGATTGAGAGCCGTCGATGCTGCTGACGTATTCGGTCGCCAGATCGAGCGGGCGCATGCCGCGAGCGTCGGAATAGGTGATGAAACTCAGTGGCCCGTCAACCGCGCCCGGGATTGGCCGGACCAGTCCCATCAGCCAGCTGTAGATGACGTTCTGAACGCCCGCCGTTGCGCCGCCGTCAACCGTGGACAGCGTTGGTTTGAACCGGGTGCCTTCCGCCGGGTTCACATCGATCAGCGCGGTGGCAAAGTCTTCCCCAATGATGTTCGGGAAGCTGACGGTCAGCGTTCCGGCGGACGAATCCGTCGTCGACAGTTTGATGACGTTTGCCGACTTCAGCAGCGTGATCGTGCCCACGGTTTCGTTCACCTGCATGCCCGAAGCGTTGTTGAACTGAAGCTCGCTTGCATGGAGCTTGATCGGAGCGGTATCGCCAATCTTGTCGACCGAGCCCGCCGAGCCGTAATCGAGCTGCAATCTGCCGCCGACGTCCCAGCGCGACGACCCACTGGCGCTGCCATTGTTCACCAATGAGAACGCCTGAACCGACGTCGTGCCGGTGTAGGTGTTCGTGCCGCTGAGCTGTCCGGTGCCTCGGAGCTGAACATCGCCGAAAATATTGCCGGCGACGGTCAGGCCGAGGCCGCTGAGAGACAACACTCCGGCGCCCGGGCTGGTGAGGTTCGCGTTGATCAGGGCCGATCCGTCGGCGACGATGCTGAAGAACGGTCCGCCGACCTCCAGCGTGCCATTGCCCAGCTCATAGCCATTTCCGTTAAATCGAAGGAAGCCGACCGGTCGCGCTGCGTTGCCCAAGTCGACAGCGCCTCCCGGCGGCGTCGAGAAAATCGCCGTATCGGCCGAAGTCGGCACGCCGTTGCTCCAGTTGCCCGGATCGGCCCATAACAGGCTGTTATTGGCATTTGTGAAGGTCGTGTTAACGCCCAGGGCGTCAACTGATGGCAAGAACCCGATCACCGAGGCGGCCGCGGTGATGATCAGGCTCGTTCGATTGTTCCCCCGCCGCGAAAACAGACGTAGGCGATTCATGCGGTAACTCCTTAAAGGTACGGGTCCGGATCCATCCAGCCTGATCCCGCGGCATGCGCGATCTCGGGTAGACACAAAGTCGCGCGATGCCGGCGGGAATCAGGGTTCCGGAAAGTAAGCCGCCCCACCTTTCGCTTAGCGCGGCTCAACTTCCGCTCACACATTCCATACGCCTCGATAACCAAGCGGTGTAAAGAGCGCACTAATCTCGCGCGGAATCGCTATTGAAGATTGTGTTAAGGGACGGAAAACCGCGTTGGCGCCACGGGAACGCGAGGCGTGCCCTGGGAAATTCTGCGCGGGTGAGGAGAAATGCTTTGCTCTTTCGACTTGGCGGGTGCTTCCATATAATCCCGCGTCGCGAACCGTAAGGAGCTTTCAGGACATGTCGCACTACATCGCTCAGCCCTGCATCGGCACGAAGGACACCGCCTGCGTGACGGTTTGTCCGGTCGACTGCATTCATCCGACCAAGGACGAACCGAACTTCGCCGCCGAGGAGATGCTGTACATCGATCCGGACACCTGCATCGACTGTGGCCTGTGCGTCGACGAGTGCCCGGTGACGGCGATCTTCCCGCAGGAAGACCTGCCGGCGGAGTGGGCGTCGTTCATCGAACGGAATACGGCGTACTATAAGAAGTAAGACGTCAGCGCAAGTTCCACGGGGCAATCATCCACGGAGAGACAAATGCTTCGATCGTTGCTCATGTCGGCCATCCTGATCGCCGGGTCTGGTTTCTTCGTCGCCCGCATGGCGACCGCGGAACCGGCCAAAGACGCGCCGACCACCGCGCCGTCGACGCAGCCTGCGAACAAGATGTGCGCGGTGATGCCGGATGATGCGGTCGATCCAAAAGTGACGGTCGCCTACAAGGGCAAGACCATCGGCTTCTGCTGCAAAGACTGCATCAAGGATTTCGAGAAGGATCCGGAGAAGTACGTGAAGAACATGAAGTAGCTTGAGCCGCTTCGAATTGAATCAACGAAGCCCGCGGATTGCGATCCGTGGGCTTTTTCATTTTGCGCATACAATCGAATGGTCATGTCGACAGAAACGATCTCGAAGAATTCACAGGAAACTGCGCTCTCGGTCGAGGGGATGCACTGCGCGAGCTGCATCGCGCACGTGCAGAAAGCCGCCCGGCAGATTCCCGGGGTGCAGAATGTAGACGTGAACCTGGCGCGCGGGCGCGCGGTGGTGCGATTCGATCCATCCAAAACCGATCCAGGCAACATCGCACAAGCGGTGACCAAGGCTGGGTATCAGTCGCATGCGGAAGACGCTTCCGTTCCCGCCGGAAATGTCGAGCAGCAGCGGATCGAGCGGCAGCAGGCGCACGCGGACGCCTGGCTTCGCCGGGCGATCGTCGGGATCGCGCTGTGGCTGCCGGTGGAGCTGATTCACTGGATCGA
>JACMJD010000482.1 GCA_014380825.1 Phycisphaerae bacterium
CTTTGAACTTGTCGGGCGCGATGAGGAAGTGCATTTCTCATAGCACGGGCGTCTCGCCCGTGAACATTCGCCTAATCTCGACCTCGCCGACACGGGCGAGACGCCCGTGCTACGTCACAAGCGCATCGTCCCGTATGCCACTTGTCCGCCGCGAATCACGCCCACGCGGAACTGTGCGCGGTCGGGGATCATCTTCATGATTGCCGAAAAATCCTTCAGCGTGCGGATCGGATACCGACCGAGTTGCACGATCACGTCGCCCGGTTGCAGGCCCACGCGTTCGGCGGGCGTGTCGTGCAGGACTTCAGTGACGAGCATTCCGGCGTCGGCGAGCAGACCGAATCGCTCCGCCTTCATCGGCGTCAGCGGTTCGATCGTCACGCCCAGCCGCTCGCGCGCTTTTGTCAGCGCATCCGGCAGCGGAACCGCGGCGGCCGTCAATTCCTGTTCGCTGCCGTCGGCGAACTTGATCTTGACGTGATCGTTCTCCTTCAGGCCAAGCAATGCGACGGATGCATCGACGATCGTGACGACAGGTTTTCCGTTGATCGACGCAACCGGTTTGTCGTTCATCGACACAACCGTCTCCACCGTCGCCGGCGGTCGAATCGTGCGTTTCTCTGCAAACTTCGCGCCGATCTCGACCTTGTCCACCGTCGCCGGATTCAACAGTTCGGGCATCAGATCGCGCAGTCGATTCACCTGGATCGCGAATCCTATATTCTGAGCATCCCCGCGAATCGCCGTGTTAATGCCGATCACCTGCCCATACGCGTTGAGCAACGGCCCGCCGGAATTGCCTGGATTGATCGCGGCATCCGTCTGCAGCACGTCCGCTAGGGTCACTTCCTGGCTCGGCTTCAACTCGCGATGCAGCGCGCTGACGATGCCGGTGCTGACCGAGTGGCTGTAGCCCAGCGGATTGCCGACGGCGATCACCGGTTCGCCGATGAGCAGGTCGCTTGAATCACCAAGCGACAACGCCGGCAGCGCCTCCGTCGTCGCGACCTTTAAAATCGCCAGATCATTATCGGGATCAGAGGAGACAAGTTCCGCCGGCAGTTTCCGGCCGTCGATCAGCTCAACGGTGATCTCCCGGGCCCCGTCAATCACGTGATGATTGGTGACGATGTACCCGTTGGCGTGAATGATGAACCCGCTGCCGAGGCTCCCGCGCGGCACCACCCGCACGTCGCTCGGCCCGAACCGCTCAAAAACCGGATCTCCTCCGAAAAGGCTGAACCGCTCGGCGACGAGCTTGGTCGTCGAGATGTAAACCACAGCCGCTTTACAGCGCTCGACAACATCCACCGTGACGGTGCGGCGAAGGTTCACCGATTCCGGCGCTTCCGCGCGAGAAAGAGCCGGCGCAAGCAGCGCCGCCGCAAGAATCATCCATCGCTTGAGCATGCCAGAAGTGTATCCGACATTTGCCCTCACTTCCGCGGCGAATACGATCGGCGGTTGATGCCCCTGCACACGCAAAAACCGCCGGTCAATGTGTGTCTGATCGGTCAGAAGTTCATGGGCCGGACGCACAGTAACGCGTTCATGAAGGTGTCAAAGTTTTTTGATCTGCCGGTCGATCCGGTCATGCACACGATTTGTGCGCGGCACCTGCCGGATTTGCAGAAATTCGCGAAGCGGTGGGGCTGGCAACACGCGACCACGGATTGGGAAACGACGGTGCGCGATCCGAAGATCGATCTGGTCGACGTCGATACGCCGAATCATTTGC
>JACMJD010000483.1 GCA_014380825.1 Phycisphaerae bacterium
AATCAGCCAAGTCGGGCCGTTCCGTAAAGCTTGCGCCAGGCAAATCACAAATGCGCGTCAAGCCTTCGCAAGAGATTAAGAGCCCGCCTGTGCGCAAGCCTCACCTAGTCAGAACCCAAGCGCGAGATCGCCAAGCGATACGCCGGCGGAAAAAGCGGCTCAAGCTGCGTGGCTTTGTCCAACGCTTCGCGCGACAGCATTTCGCGATTGTTCGCCGCGGCAAGCGCAAGGAAATATTGCTTCGCGGGTTCGGCGGCCGGCGCAACCTCGATTCGCTGCACCGCGCTCGGTCGCAACGAATCACGACGCATCGCTTGCAGCAGGCCCGCGTATAACTGCACAAGTGTCTGCGTGTCATCGGGTTTGGCGGTCGCGGCTTCGATGAGCAGTCTGGTCGCTTCGATCGCTTTGCCCCGATCGGAATAAAACCGCACCAGCCGGCGAACGATCTCGGTATCGAACTTTGATCGCGCCGCCTGTTCGAGTGTCGCCTGCGCTTCGGCTTCGCGCCCGTCGCCCGACAGCAGATCCACCGTTGCGAACAGCAGCGAGCGATCGTCGGGCCGTTCCTGCTGCAATCGGCGGAGCTCGTCGTAAACCGCATTTTCCTGGCCGACGCGATGCGCGACATCGCGCAGGATTTCCAGCGAGCGCGAAGTCGCGCCGCTCTGGCGAACCGCCATCGCCGCTTCGCTTAGCGCCTCCTCGCGCTCGCCGGTGGCGATCAGCATGTCGATGATGTGCTTCCGCGTCTCCAGATCGTCCGCGTCGAAGCTCCCGACCTGCCGCCACGCTTCCAGCGCTTTCTGATATTGCCCCTGCTTTTCGTACAGGCGGGCGATATCGCTGAACAGCGCCTGCGGGCGCGCCGACCAATCCGCCAGCTCCGCGTCGCTGCGCAGCGCCAGCGTTCGTCGCGTCAATCGCTCCAATAGCTTTTCATATTGCTCCAGCGCCGCGCGATCGTAACCCTGCTGCTGAAGCGACTTGGCCAGAAAATAATCTGCGACGGCGGCGGCGGCTTCGTCGTCGGCGTATTGCCTGGTCTGCAAGCCAACCCGCAGGTGATCCATCGCATCGGCGGCGTTGCCGCGCTGGAGGTAAAGCCGCGCCAGCGACGTCTGGCTGCGCAGATCATCCGGCGCGAGCTGCGTCGCGCGCTCCAGCATCTCCAGAGCCTTAGTGCCGTTCCCCCCGGCGATGTACGCGCGAGAAAGCAGCCTATGCAACTCGGCACTGTTCGGATCGAGCTTGATCGCGCGCTCCAGCGCGCTGATGGCCGTGAACTGATGTCCGCCGGCCAGCGCATCGCGTGCCCGGGCGTAAAGCTCCAGCGCTTCCAGCGGCGGGCGGAACGGTTGAGTGCTTGCTGGTTCAGCCGCCGGCAGCGCCGGGGCGGGTTGAATCTCCGCCAGCCGCAGATTCGCCTTGGCGTCTGCCGGACGAGTGGCCGGGCCGATCGTGATCTGCGTTGCGGCGGGTGCTGTCGTTGGATTTTGTGAAACAAGGGTCCGACGCGACGAGGCGCAGCCATCGCAAAGCAACATCGCCGTCACTGTCGCGAGGATCAACGTGGTCCGGATCGACATAAGCTGTCGCGATTATAGCTACGAAATTGCAGGACCAGCGGGCCGAAGTGCTCGGCTATTTTCGTTTTTTACGTTTTCCGTCTTCGTAGCAAGCGACTCGCAGCGCCGCGAACAGGTCGTACAGCTCGTCGGCCTTCAATTGGTGCTCGACGAACCGCTGCGCATCCGCCAGGGGCGTGCCTTCTTCCATCGTTTCTTCCTCGACCAGGTACGAGAGGATCTCGTCATCGATCGGGAAGGCCGGCGCGTCGAAGGCGTACATCATCACGGAGGCCTCGACGAACGGGTGGATGCCAGGCAGTTCGCGCAGGAATTGTCGCGCATCGCGCTTCGAGATCGTCTTCAATCGCTCTAAATTCATCGTGTGCTCGCGCTCGAAGATGTTATTCAGCGCGGCCGTGATCATCGTCACGCGCGTTTCGATCTCCGGGTAGCGCTGGCCGAGCAACTCCTGGACTTCCAGCTCGGTGGCAACGCGGAATTCGTTGAGGTCGACGAATTCCTTTTCTATCGCCCGCATCGCGTCCTCGGCCTTTGCGTCGGGGACGTCGTAGCTCATGGCCGCGCGCACCAGCGCGGGCAGCGGCTCGCGCGGTTGCTTGGGCTCGGGCTTGTACTCGCGGATCAGCTTCTTGCACACGCTGCGCAAGACGTCGGCATGCTTGGTGGCATTTTTCATTCGGATTTTTCTTCGCCCTTCGCTTCGGCGCCCTTCGCTTCGGTGGTTTGATCGCTTCCTGATGTCTCTGCTTCCGCCATGCCTGCTTCTCCGATTTCGGCACGGCGGCGATCCAGCTCTTCGTTCTCGTCGTGAACTTTCTGTAGCACGTCCAGCAACTCCAGTTCCTTCTTCAGGTGTTCATCCATGTGAAACTTGATGTACGGCGCGACGCGAAGCGTCAGCGCTTTCGTCAGCTTCGTGCGCATCAGCCCCGCCGAATGCTTCAGCGCATTCAGCCCGGCGGTCTGCTTGCCCGGCGTGCCCATGATCGTCACGAACACGTCCGCGATCGACAGATCCGGCGACACCTTCACCCGCGTGATCGTCGGCAATGTTTCGCTCGAAAGGCGCGGATCATTCAGATCGCGCAGGATGATCGTCGCCAGCTCTTTCTGGATCGTGCTGGCGAGCATGTCGGTGCGGCGGCTCATGATTACGTGATTACGCGAGAACTAGAGAAGATCGATCTGATAATCGACGAGGCTGAGTTGCGGGATCGTTTTCACAAAATCGACCAGCTTGCTCAATGCTCCTTCGACGTAACGCGAATCGTTGCTCACCATCGCCATGCCGATCATCGAGCGGCGGTGCTCATCGAGCGCACCGATTTCCGCGATCGATACGTTGTGTGCGTGGGCGATTCGATCTTTCAGACTCTTCACGACCCGTCGCTTGTCCTTCAGCGAAAACGCATCAGGAATCGCGATCTCGATTTGCAAAACTCCAACGTGCATGAGTGAGTTGCCGGTTTCCAGTTGCCAGTTGCCAGTACCGGCATTCGCTGGCAACTGGCAACTGACAACTGGCAACTCGACTTAAAGCGTTCGTTCAAATTCCTCGGTGATATACGCTTCGAACCGATCACCAATCTTGATGTCGTCGTAGCCGGACAGCTTCACGCCGCATTCGAAGCCGCTCTTGACTTCCTTGACGTCGTCTTTCACGCGCTTCAGGCTTTCGATGCTGATGCCTTCGGTGATCACCTTGCCGTCGCGGATCAAACGAATTTTGTCCGTGCGAACGATGTGGCCATCGGTACACATGCAGCCGGCGATGTTGCCCAGGCGGCTGACTTTGAACACCGCTCGCACTTCCACGTGGCCGTGGATCTTCTCGCGCACTTCCTTGCTGAGCATGCCGGAGAGCGCTTTCTTCAGGTCGTCGAAGATCTCGTAGATCACGCGATACGTCTTGACGTCAATGTGATTCTGCTCGGCGAGCGCGCGGGCGGTGTCGTCGGGCACGACGTGGAAGCCGATGATCGCGACCTTGTTCGGCCGATGCGCGTCGTCGGGGTTGATGCGCGTCGCCATCGCCAGCTCGACGTCGGATTCGCTGATCGCGCCCACGCCGCTGTGGATGACCTTGACCTGCACTTCCTGCGTGTTCTGCGCGCCGACCGTGGCGACGAGCGTCTCGACCGAACCCTGCACGTCCCCCTTGATGATCAGGTGGATCGTCTTCACGTCGCCCTGGGCGATCGTTTCGAGCAAGTTGCCGGCGGTCACGCGGTTCATGGTGCCGAGCGCCATCTTGCGCTCGTGAATCGTGCGCTCTTCGGCGATCGAGCGGGCGCGATCGAGGTTTTCGACAATGAAGAATTTATCGCCCGCGCTGGGCAGCGTGTTCAAACCGCTGACGATGACCGGCGTGCTCGGGCCGGCGGTGTCGATTAACACCCCGTGGTCATCATGCAAACTGCGGATTCGGCCGTAGCCGGGGCCCGAGAGCATGATGTCGCCGACGTAAAGCGTGCCATCTTGGACGAGCACGGTGGCGACCGATCCGAGACCCGGATC
>JACMJD010000484.1 GCA_014380825.1 Phycisphaerae bacterium
ATCGCGGCTGTCGGTAGATCGGCCTTGCAAGAGCAGTTCGTTGGCGAAATCCAGGCGGCGCTGGGCGAGGTCGATGCCGCGGCGTTGGATTTCTACGGTGACTTGCGCCGACTGGATGCCGCGGACGTCGGAGCGCACGTCGGCGAGCACGTTGTCGCGGGTGAGCGTGAAGGCGCGGGTGGCGCGTTCCAGCAGGATCAGCGAACGGCGATAGACGTTCCGTTCGTCCACCCGATCCAGCGGCCAATCGACGCGGACGCCGGCTTCGTAATTGAGAGATCGCGCGTTGAAGTTCTCCCGCAAGCTGATGTCGTTGCGATCGCCAAGGATTCCCGCGGCTGTGAGGTTGACATCGGGCAGCAAACCGTTTGAGGCGACTTGAACCCCTCGCTGTGCGTCTTCGATCTGATCGCGCGACGTCTGCAGATCGAGACGATACTGAAGCGCCAGCGCGGCCGCGTCGATCCGTTCGATGTCCGGGCCGGTGACGGTCAGCTCGATCGGGACGATCTGGATGTCCTCATCCACCGGCATGCCAAGGGCGATTTTGAAATCATCCAACTGATTCTGGTAGTTCTGCTGCGCTTGGATCAGTGAGCTCTCCACCTGCAACTGCTGCTGAAGCGATCGCTGCACCTGGAGAAAATTGATCCGCCCGGCCCCGTAGAGCGCTAGCGTGCGCTCGGTGAGATCGGCAAGCGTCGCATAATTGAACCGGCGATTCGCGATCGACTGCTGGGCGCTGAGCAGCCGAAGATATCGCGTCGAAACATCGACTGCGAACGATCGGCGAAACTCTTCGAAGCGCCGAACCTCGTAGATCAGTGATCGCTCGGTCTGGATCAGCGGCTCGAGGTTGACCATGCCGGCGCCGCGCAGCAGCGGAATCGATGCGGTCAGCGCGGCCGATGCAGATTCGGCGCCTTCCGTGTTGTCGCTCAGCGCGTTGACGAAGCGAACCAGCCCTGTCGCGACGATCTCGCCGCCGTAGGGAAGTTGCTGTCGCACGCCGATCGTGTTGGTGGCGTTGAGCGCGGAGCGATAGTTCACGTCCTGTTGCCCGCCGGTGTACGTCAGCAACGAACTCGCGAACGGGCGCGGCGTGAACAGGTGCCGCTCGAACGTGACGGCCAGCGCCGCGAGATACAAATCTTCCATCCGGGTCTGATAGTCGCGGCTGTGCTGCACCGCGTACGCGAGCGATTGAAACAGTTCAAACGTGTGACGCACCGCAGGCGCCGAAGGCGGGCCTAGTCGCAAGCGTTCGATTCCCGGCGCGCGGGCGGATTGCACATCCAGCGGCTCGAAGCGCGGCGCATCGGTGCCGGGCGGGAAAAACTCGATCGGCCCGAGCGGCTCGAGCGGCACTTGCACCATCGTCGGCTCGAGCGGCGGCGATGCTTCAGGCGGCTTGGGCGGGACCGGAACTTTCGCATACGCCTGCTTCGGCGGGTTCGTTGGCATCGTGGTCGGCGCGACCACCTGCGGCTCGTAATCGATCGTTTTTTTCTCGCGATCCTTCAGCAGCTTTTCCACATCCGCATCCGCCCAGCGACGGTACGCATCCGGGCTGCACGCCGACGCCGACACCAGCAGCATCGCCGTGACAAGGATCAAAACGGAACGAAGAGTTCGCATGAGTGAGCCGCGAAGTGTAACCGCCGGCCGTGCGCGTTCAAATTTCACCTCGGCCGAGCAAATGGATTAGATTACTCGACATGAGAAAGCGCGGGAGGGATCGGTGAGCACCGAGAGCGCGTCTGAACCATCCAATTCATCGGTGTTGGACGCGCTGCCGTTGGCTGTCTTGTTCTATCGGATCGACCCATCTCGCATCACGGTGCGCGAATATTTGAACAACGGTTGGGCGTTCGCGCCGGCTTTGCTGCTTCACAAGCTGCTTTTCATCCCGATCCCGACGTCATCGGATGATCCGTGCACGGAATCGATTCGATCGTTCGAAGTTTCGCCCGCGTACGTTGAGCCGGACGCCGCTGCGAATATCGCGCCCATCCTGGGACAACTGATCGCGCTGGGCTTTGAAGATCCGATCTATCACCACGTGAACGATCGGCTGCATTTGACGAAGCTGAATCTGGTCACGCTTCGAAACTTGTCTTATCCGGCCGCGGCGCGAATTCGAAATCGGATCTGGAGCGTGCGGCATCCGCCTAAGTTGACGATCTACTGCGAATTCTTCACGCGATACACGGATGGCACGTGTTTGTGGTCGTTGTCCGAGCACGCCGATATCAATCGCCCGCCAAACTTCACGATGAATCGCCACGTTGGCGCATCGCCGGCGGACTTGTGGGCGTCACATCAGGCGATGGTGCAGCGAGACGTGGCGGCGGGGAAAGTCGTCATGCCGGTGCGCGATCACGATGCGCTGCGTGAGCTCATCGACTGGCAGCACGAATCCGTGCGCGATTATTACCTCCAGCGCGGCGTGTTCGCGCCGCTGCGCGAAGCAGATCACGCGCAACTGGCGGCGGCGGATGAACGCCGGCGCGAAGCGGGCGCCGCCGGGGAACAACACGCCGATGTGCTCGCGCAGCTCGCGCGATTGCAAGCCAAGCGCGGAAGCTGGCTCACCGGCATCATCATGCTGGTCGTTTCGCTGTTCCTGTTCGCGGCAGTGATGCACGTGGCAACCGGCAACGCCAACGCACCGGGCTCCGTTCCGACACTCGAATTCCTGCTGCTGCTGATCCCCATCATGCTGTTCCACGAGCTTGGCCACTTCGTCGCGATGAAGGCGTTTGGCTATCGCAACCTGCGGATGTTTTTCATCCCGATGCTCGGTGCGGCGGTCGTCGGTCAAAACTACATCGCGCCGGGATGGAAGAAGGCGATCGTCTTCCTGATGGGCCCGCTGCCCGGCATCTTCGTCGCGATTTGCCTCGGCATGGCCGGAATGACATTTCAAATTCCGCTGCTGACGAAGATCGCGCTGCTCACCTTGATCCTGAACGGCTTCAACCTGCTCCCGCTGCTGCCGCTGGATGGCGGGCGACTGATGCACGCGCTGCTGTTCTCCCGGCACTTCGTGCTTGATGCCGCGTTCCGCGTGGTGGCCGCGCTCGGGCTGCTGCTGGTTGCGCTGAAGTTTGGCGACAACATACTGCTGGTCGTAGCGATCGCGACCATGATCTCGGTGCCGGCCGCTTACAAGATGGCTCGGATCGCGAGCGATCTGCGTCGCGGCGGATTCGATTCCGGCGTCGTTGCCGGCGCTCGCGAACAGCAAATTCCAACCGCCGCCGCCGTGGTGATCATTGATCGGTTAAAGCAGGCGTTTAAGCGCAGCACCGGCACGAAGCTGCTGGCGCAGCACACGCTGAACATTTACGAATCGCTCACCGCGCGCCCGCCGGGCGTTGGCGCGTCGCTGGCGTTTGGCGCGCTGTACATCGTGAGCTTCGTGCTGGCGATCGTGTTCACGGTCGCGTTCGTCGTTGGACGGACGGACCCGGGCTTCGTCGCGAATGCGTTCCAGCGAATGCGGCAACAGCAACAAGCGCCGTTGCCCGGCAACGCGGTGCAAGTCGATTCGATCGACGTGATCCGCGCGACCTCGCCGGATGCGCCGACATCGCGTGAGAACTGGGAGCCCCGGTACACGATCATCGCCACATTCCACGATGCGGCCGCCGCGCGACGAACTTTGGACACGCTGCGGAAAGATCCGCGCGCCGATAGCGCTTCGTTTTTGCTGTTCTGCGATTCGGTGCTGGTCGCGGTTCCGCGCACGGACGATGCCGCCCGCGCACATTGGGTAAAGCGATTGGAGGCGTATTCAAAATCAGTCGTAGTCGATTCGGATCGATTCAAAGCGCCATTCAGATTGTCATGCGTCGCGCCATCCGACGACGCGGCCAAGGACATCGAGCGGACCGTGATGGCGTATTTCCAGAACGGCACCCAGATGCATCTGATCGCGCCATGGACACGGGATGAAACGCGTACGCCGGAGCAGATCGCGCAGCATCAACACGCGCGGGAGGTGTATGTGCAGATTGCCGAAGCGGAATCGAAGGCGATTGCAGACCCGTCGCTCGCCGCGATCGGAAAGAAAATCGTCGCGGCCGATCGTCACGCCGACCGCGCCGAGGTCGATCGTCTGCTGGACGAGCAGCGCGACATGCTCCATAAGGCGCGTCTTCATGCACGCGATGAGCTGGCGCAAAAGGCGATCAGCCCGGCCGATCGCGAGTTCATCCAGCTTTATCCGATCGTCAAGCTGAATTCAGATGGCAGCGCGACGCAACCGATGACAATGTTGACATCGCTCGTCGCAATGATGGGTCAACTCCCACTGTCGAGTGACGGCCCCACCGCGTTCGATGATCGGTATTCTTCGATGGGCTTCATGGACCGCAACGGACAGCGGCTCACGTTCGAATACCTTTTGTTCATCGATCCATTCGAAGGCTTGCCCGGGTTTGTTCGCTGGCTGCGCGAACAGGGGTGCGACCAGTTCCGATATGAAATTAATCCTGGCGAAGAGAATCCGAACTGATCCTTCGCGCGGCTTCCGCAGGCAGAACAGCAGTCCACAATACGTCGCATCGATTGCACAGACTTTGTAATCCACCAAGAGGCCAAGAAAAAATTGATTCTGTTCTCTTGGTGCTCCTGGTGTTCTTGGTGGTTCAGTCCTCAGTCCTTCAACCACTCCGCATACGCCTCGCGTACCTTGTTCATCTTCGGGATCGCGCACGCGCGAACGTAGCCTTCATTCGGGTTGTTCGCGACGTAATCTTGGTGATACGCCTCGGCGGGGAAGAATTCGGTCAGCGGCTCGATCGTCGTGACGATAGGCGAATCGAATGTTTTGGCGTCGTTGAGCTGCTTGATGTACGACTCGGCCACTTTTCTCTCGTCGTCGTTCGCACAGAAAATCGCCGAACGATATTGCGGGCCGGCGTCGTTGCCTTGGCGATCTTTCGTCGTCGGATCGTGGGCGAGGAAGAAGATCTGAAGGAGCTGGCTGTACGAAATCACGCCGGCGTCGTAGGTGATTTTGATCGCCTCTGCCTGTTTTGTTTTGCCGGTACACACCGCGCGATAGTTGGCCGTGTCTTTCGTGTCGCCGGCATAGCCGCTCGTCACGTCTTTCACGCCTTTGAACTGCGCGAACGCGCCCTCGGTGCACCAGAAACACCCACCGGCGAGGACGATCGTGCGAATCTCGCCCGGCTTGCTGGCCGAAATCTCCACCGTGGGTTTTGGTAGCGGCTTCACGTCGTGTGATCCCATGGTTGTTGTTCCGTGCGACATCCCAAGCATCGTCAGCACGCCGATTACAAGCGTCGCGCCAACTACAACTACAAGTGTATCAGTCGACAATCGGACCTCCGGCTTTGTCCGTAATAGTCTACGCACCCAAACGTGATTTGGATGCGGGCGAATTGTGCAATCATGCCGTGGCCACCGGAAAAGGATTCCGCTCTTTGAACCCCGCCTGGTGCCAATACGGATACGTTTTCGTCACCTCGCTCGCGGCGTCGAGCTTGGCGATCTGCTCCTTCGTCAGATTCCAGCCCACCGCGCCGAGATTCTGACGAAGTTGTTCTTCGTTCCGCGCGCCGACGATCACGTTGGCGACGGATGGCCGCTGAAGCAACCAGTTTAGTGCGATCTGCGGAATGGTCTTGCCGGTTTCCTTGGCGACTTCATCGAGCGCATCGACGACGCGGAACAAATACGCTTCCGGCACCTGCGGCCCGGCGTCGGTGACGGTTTTGGATTTGAGTCGGCTGGTCTCCGGCAGTTTCGCGCCGCGACGAATCTTGCCGGTCAATCGGCCCCAGCCCAGCGGGCTCCACACGACCGCGCTCACGCCTTGATCGAGCCCGAGCGGCATCAACTCCCATTCATATTCGCGCCCGACGAGCGAGTAATACGCCTGATGCGCGACATATCGAGGCCACCCATATTTCTCGGCGACGGCGAGCGACTTCATGAGATGCCAGCCCGACCAATTCGAGCAGCCGATGTAGCGAATCTTCCCTTCGCGCACGAGCTGATCGAGCGTGGAAAGCGTTTCCTCCGGCGGCGTTTTCGCGTCGAAGCCGTGCAGTTGATAAAGATCGATGTAATCGGTGCCGAGCCGCTTCAGACTTCCGTGGACGGCGTTGATAAGATGCTGCCGCGACGAGCCAACGTCGTTGGCACCTTTGCCGGCGCGAAACGTTCCTTTGGTTGAGATGAGAAGCTGATCGCGTTTTCCCGTGATCGCCTGCCCAAGAATTTCTTCGGCGGCGCCATTCGAATAGATGTCGGCCGAGTCGAACATGTTCAAGCCGGCTTCGAGGCAGATATCGACGAGACGCTTGGCCTCCGCGACATCGCTCGATCCCCACGCCGCGAAGAATTCATTCGTCCCGCCAAAGGTGCCCGTGCCAAAACTCAGCACGGGAACCATCAGGCCCGATTGACCGAGAGTTCGGTATTCCATGATGGGGAGATGATAGGCAGTCTCAACATGACATACATGGAAAAGGAGGCGGCTCCGGCGAGTGCCCGAGCCGCGAAGATTTCCGCTGGTAAGTTGGAATCAGTCCAGGGTAATAATC
>JACMJD010000485.1 GCA_014380825.1 Phycisphaerae bacterium
ATTCGGATTGCCGGAACCGATGAGGTTGGTGAGTTCGGAGGAGTTCTTGCCATCCAGCATGAAGTTCATGAACTGCAGCGCGAGATCGGGCCGCGGCGCGGCCTTGTGGATCACCATGCTGTCGAGCGCCAGCACCGCGCCCTCCTTCGGCAGTCCCTTCACGATGCGGAACGGCCGCTTGGCGGCCTGGGCGTCGAGATCGGCCTGATAGAAATCGTTCGAATACCCGTGGGCGAGCCAGATATTGCCGGTGGTCAATTCCTTGATATAGGACGACGCGTTGAACGCCGCCCAGTACGGCTTGGCCTTTTTGATCACGTCGGCCGCTTCCTTCAGGTGCATCTCGTCCGTGTCGTTGGCCGAGTATCCCAAGTACTTGAGTGCTGCCGCGAAGAGTTCGTTCGAGCTGTCGAGCACGGTCACGCGGCCCTTCAACTTCGCGAGGATCGTCGGATCGAAGATCGCTGCCCATGAATCCACCTGAATACCGAGTTCCTTCAGCTTCTGGTCGTTGTAGCCCAGCATCGTCACCGTGTAGGCGTAGGGGACCGAGTATTGGTTGCCCTTGTCGAAGGCCGTGTCGAGATAGACCGGGTTGATGTTCCGCAGATCGGGCAATGCCGACTTGTCGATCGGCTTCAACGCTTTCTGCTTGATCAGCGAATCGAGCGCGTTGCCGGTCGGGACCAGAATGTCGTAGCCCTTGGCGCCCGCGGCAAGCTTGGCCAGCAGTTCCTCGTTGTCGGAGTAGTAGGTCTGCCTGACGTCGCACTTGCACGTTTGCTCGAAGCGCTTGATCGTTTCGGGGGCGATGTAGTTGTTCCAGTTGTACAGGTGCAGGACGTCCTTGCCCAAGGCGGGCAGGGCGATGAGGGCAATGACGAGTGCGGTCAGGCGATGCATGGGTGCGGTCTCCTAGTTCGAGCGGAGCATGCTCGGTGATATTCTGGAGGCAATCAGGATCAGGAGCAACGTCAGCAGCATCAGCAACGTTGACACCGCGTTGACCTCCGGCGTCACGGCGATCTTGATCATCGAGTAGATCTGCAGCGGCAGTGTCACGGTACCGGCGCCGGCGGTGAAGAACGTGATGACGAAATCGTCGATCGACAGCGTGAACGCCATCAGCGCGCCGGCGATCACGCCGGGCATGATGAGCGGCAGTGTCACGTAGCGAAACGCTTGCCAGAGGTTGGCCCCGCAGTCGCGGGCGGCTTCGGTGAGGCTCTCGTCCATCCCGGCTAGACGCGACCGGACCACGATGGCGACGAATCCGATGCAGAACGCGATGTGCGCGAGCGTGACCGAGACCAGTCCCAGCGTAAGGTTCAGCATCACGAAAAAGATCAGCAGCGACACGCCCATCAGGATTTCGGGGATCGCGATCGGGGTCAGCACCAGGATCGGCAGCAACCGCAACCGGTAGCGGTGCATCGCGAGTCCGGCCATGGTCCCCAGCACCGTCGAGGCAAGGCTCGTCACCAGCGCGATCAGCAGCGAATTCCCCGCCGCCTCGATCATCTCCGCGTTGTCGAACAGCTTGCTGTACCAATCGAACGTGAACCCGACCCATTCCGCGTTGAGCCGCGAGTCGTTGAACGAGTACACGACCACGATGACGAGCGGGACGTACAGGAACGCGTAGCCGGCGAGCGCCGCGATCCATAACCAGACCGGGCGCCTATGCATCGGACGCCTCCCGGCGGCCGTTGCGCATTCCGACCCACACCGCAAGTCCGGCCAGCAAGACCGCCGAAACCGTCAAAATGATCGACAGTACGCTGCCGAACGGCCAATCGCGGGTTTCCAAGAACTGCTGCTTGATCACGTTGCCGATCAGGCTGTCGTCGGGGCCGCCTAAGATGTCCGGGATCGCAAAGATGCCCAGTGCGGGGATGAAGACCAGCGCCGCGCCGGCGTAGACACCCGGGAGCGACAACGGGAACGTGATGCGCCAGAAACGTTGCCAGGCATTGGCGCCGAGGTCCTGCGCGGCATCGAGCAGTGCCTGATCGTGCTTCTCCAGATTGGCGTACAGCGGCAACACCATGAACGGCAGGTGCACGTAGACCAGGCAGACCAATACGGCAAACGCACTGAACAACAGGCTCACCGGCTCCAAACCGAACCAGCCAAGCGTACCGTTGACGACGCGCGCCAGCGCCGCCTGCGGCCCGAGGATGATCATCCACGCGTAGACGCGGATCAGGAAATTGCTCCAGAACGGCAAAATCACCAGCAGCAAGAGGAGGTTGCGATGCTGCTTCGGGCTCTTCGCGATCAGCACCGCGAGCGGATAGGCGAGCAACAGGCAGATCAGGGTGGTCGCGAGCGCGTACGTCGCCGACTTGAGGAAAATTTCCGCGTAGAGCGAATCGGCGAAGAAACGCGCGTAGCTTTCGACGTTGAGGTCCACGCGGCCCGAATCGTCGACCAGCGGTGCTAGTCCGCCGAACTCGCCGGGGGTCCGGAACGACGCCAGCACCATGATCAGCGCCGGGATCGCGAAGAACAGCACCAGATAAAGGAGCGGCGGACCGCTGATCAGCCACCTGGCAATGCGCTCGGAATGGCGCATCGCGCGTTACGTTGCGATGAAATGGCCGGCGGTGGCCGGCCAGCTCATCTCCACGGCGTCGTCGACCTCGAAGAACTTGGCGCGGCCGGCGGTCGAATTCGCGAGCAACGCCTCGATCTTCGCGCCCCCGGCGGTCGCAACCTTGTAGACGGTCACGTCGCCCTGGTAGAGAAATTCGGACACGGTGCCCTGGAAATGGTTGTCGCCCTGCGGCGATTCGACCGTCCCCTGCAACCGGATTTTCTCGGGGCGCAGCGCAATCGATCCGAGCGCCCCGGTACCGGCGTGCGCGTTGGCGGCGACCGTCACGGGGCCAAGTCCTTCCACGTCGAGCGTCAGCAGACCCTCTGCGTTGTGCGTGATGGGTCCGGACAACAGGTTGCAAGTGCCGATGAACTCGGCGACGAAGCGGGTTCGCGGGTAGCTGTAGATGCGGGAGGGCTCGTCGAGCTGCTCGATGCCGCCCTTGTTCATCACGGCGATCCGATCCGAGAGTGCCAACGCTTCCGTCTGGTCGTGGGTCACGTAGATGAACGTGATGCCGACCTCTTTCTGCAGGTTCATGAGCTCGATCTGCATCTCCACGCGCAGCTTGGCGTCGAGCGCGGCAAGGGGCTCGTCAAGCAACAGGATCGTCGGATGCGTGACGAGCGCGCGCGCGATCGCCACGCG
>JACMJD010000486.1 GCA_014380825.1 Phycisphaerae bacterium
CATGCAACCCGCGCCGCGATGAAAACGGCGCGCGTCCGGTCGCGGCGAAACTATCGCAAGTCGCCGCGACCGCCGACGCCTCAATCACGGAGGATCGCTAATGGCAGATGAACGCGACATCGAGAAAGCGGAGAACGAAGGCATGCCGACACCCGACGACACGCGTCTTCTGCCGTGCCCGTTCTGTGGTGGGGCTGGTTTTGAAGAGCGCGGCCTTATGGGAGCGGTCGTAGTGCGGTGCGCGAATCTGGATTGCAAGGTCAGCGTCATCGCCGGTCCGTTTACGAGCTCGAATCTGGCGGCGGTGGCGTGGAACACTCGACATGGCTGAAGCGCCGAAAACCTTATCTCCCGACGCGCGTCGCGTGATCCGCTTGCTTCGGATCGCGGCCGAGAAATGCCGACGCATCGTCCTTAATCCTCCGGGCGGCACGGAGAGCGCTCGCGCCTTCGCCAGCAGCCGCGCCGCAGCGCAACTGGCGGAGATCAATCGCGAGCTCGATCAACTGAAGGTCGTCGCCGTGCGTGTCGGCAACGCAGAGATCGAGCGCAAGTATCGGGAGGGCCTGATCGCCGCCGAGAAGATGGCCAAGGATGCGGGCGTGCGCCGGGCAGGCTCGGCTGTCGCCGGCACGTTCTCTCGCGTCGATCGACGCCAGGCGGAAGTGCTATCACGCGACGTCGCCACGAACCTGATTAAAGCAATCGACTCGATAAAGCGCGTCACCGGGCGCGTGGTCCGGCAGACGCAGGCGCTCGGGCTCAACGACAAGAAAGTGAATCGAATCATCGCCGGTGGAACGATCGAAGGCATGCCGGCCGACACGTTGAGGAAGCTGCGCAAAGAAACGCGGCGCATCGCCAACGGCGGCTTCGTCGAGACTGTCAACAAGACGACCGGCGTCGTGACGCGGCATCGACCTGACGACTATGCCGACCTTGTGTACCAAACCAAGACACGCGAAGCCACGCGCATCGCGACGGCCGAGCGGCTCAGCGAGCGTGGCATCGACCTGGTGAAGATCATCGGCAGCAACTCCGTGAACTTCTGCACGCATTTCGTTGGGAAGGTCTATTCGATCAGCGGTAAGAGCACCGAGTATCCGGCGCTCAGCAGCCTGCCTGGCGGCGGTCCTCCATTTCATCCGCGCTGCTCGAAAACCATCGTGGCATTCATCCTCCTCCTGGCGACACCAAAGCAGATCGACGACTCGAAACAGACCGCCGCGACACGCGAGCTCTCAGGCAAGACGGCCGCGGAGGCTCAGAAGATCGCCCGACAACGAAAGGCAGCGTGATCCATGCCAACACCCCTGCAACTTCGAATGATCCACATCGCATCACGCCAAGTCGGCTTGAACGATCGACAGTACCGGATGGTGCTTCAATCCATCGCGCAGGTCGACAGCGCGAAGTACCTCGACAACGTGCAGATCGAAGATGTGATGGCAGTGTTCGAGGAAAAGGGATTTCGGCAGAAGGGACAGCCGGAAGATTACTGGCGTCAGAAGGTCACTCAGCGCGGGCGATTCGCCAACGCGCGCATGGTCCACAAGATCGAGAGCCTCGGTCGATCGGTTCGCTACTGCGTGCCCGCGATGTGCGAGCGATTCAGCAAGGGACGCGCGCAAACGCCCGGTCAACTCACGCCGCACGAAGCGTACGGGCTGATCGAAGCGCTCAAGGACATCTACCAGCGCGAGCAGTTGCCTGATCGCCAGGAGCGCGACGCCGCCGCAGATGAAGCGGACTTCATCGCCGCGCAACAGGCCAAGAAAACAGACGTCAAGGATGACGCACGTGGCCTCTTCAACACGAGCGCTTAAGCCGCTCAAAGAATTTCGCATCCCGCCCGAGGAGCTCGATCGCAGCATCAATGCCGCGATCCGCGTCGGCACGTTCGCGCGTCACGTCCAACACTTCTGCGAAGGCTGCCGTCAGATGGTTGATTCGATTTATTACGTCGTGCCTGGCTCACATGATGAGCTGTGTCCCGAGTGCGCCAACAAAGCGGGTCATGGTCCAAAGCAGGACGCAGAAAGGTTGAACGGCAAGGATGCCCGACGACGAACTGTTCCAGCGTAGCACGTCCGGCCAGGCGGGCGAGAAGGCATCGCATCGCGTGGGCGCGTGGCGCGAGCGGATTCTCCGTCGCTTGGAAGAGTGCCCGTCCACGATCTTCGAAGTCGCCAAGCATTTCGGAGTTCCGGATCACACGATTAGCGGCCGGTTCAGCGAGCTCGTGAAAGACGGGTACATCGAGCACTCAGGCGATCGCCGCCGCAAGCCGCAGACCGACTGTGACGCTGAGGTTTACCAGCTCCGCCGCGCAGATCGCGGCGTCGAACCCGACCTTGCCGACAAGCTCGGCTATCCGCCGACGTTGAAAATCGGGAACGATCTCTACGACCGGCAGCGCCTGCTTCTGCGCGAGAGCTACCCAGGCATTCCATACGCGCGCCGGGCCGACACCGGTGGGCTTCGCCACGTCGTGCGTGTCGCGCTGGTCGAGTGCGAGAAGTGCGGCAAGCCGATCACTATCGTCGGCAAGGATGACGACGGCCAGCAATTCCAGTGCATGAACTGCGCGACGGCATTTCGCGTGCGGTCTGTCAATGAAACTGGACGCGGCCCGATGCTTGCACTCGTCATGGAGGTGCTCTGATAGAGTAGAGGCGATACAATTCCGCCAACCACGCATGTCGTTGATCTCGCCTCACAAGATCGAAGCGTTTGCGGACCTCTCCAACATCATCGGCGACGTTGCTCGCTTGTTCCCCTCCGAAGTTCTTTGGTTTCGAGGTCAGGCAGCACACCAAAACTGGCCGCTCGTTCCAGCGGTTCACCGGGACTTCGACAGCGAACGTGAAAAGAACATGTGCCAGCTTTTCATGTCGCACGCGCAGGTGCGTAGAAGCACAACATGTCCTCCAGTGGATCAACCCGGTCAGTGGCTCGCCCTGATGCAGCACTACGGGTTGCCCACGCGCTTGCTCGATTGGACCGAATCGCTGCTCGTCGCTGCTTACTTTGCGATCGCGGATCATCCGTCAGGTGACGACGGCATTATCTGGGCGCTGGCGCCGGGACGCATGAACCAGCACAACGGGCCAGAGCCGGGGATATATCACGTCGCGGACCCAAAAGTACTTAAGGTGATTGTGCCGGCATTCAAGGGTGGAATGCCTCTGGCTGAAACCTACGCAGTGTTCACGCCCCAAATCGATCTGCGAATGATGGTACAGCACGGCCAGTATACGTTGCATGGTTCGCCCGCGCCGATCGAGCAACATGCGCACGCCGAGAAGTTTCTGCGTGGATTCCTGATCCCTTGGCAGTCGAAGCTGTTGATGCGCGGCGTACTCCACATCATGGGGATTCACAAGGCGAATCTCTTTCCTGATCTTCACAACTTGGCCCACCACTTGGCAGAGCACCATCGACCGCCGAAGTGAGCTTTCGTCCATCGTTACAATTTGGACCCACGTGAATAATCGACCTGCTGAGAATCGTCTCTAAACTATCAGCATGATCCCAACGATCCCTCCGCTGCCGACTGACAACCTGTACAAATTCATGGCGCTTTGCGGGCTGGCGATGGCCGTCGCCTGCGCCGGTCTCAGAGTCGTCAACGAGCGGAACATCATCGAAAAAGCGAATGTGTACTGGACTGCTTATTCAGTAGAGGTCGATGTAGCGCGAAGGAGACAGGAGATGCTGTTCCAGGATGACAAAGAAGAATTGCGCAACTCCGACTGGTGGAAACAGAGCGAGCAGCAAATCGACGAACTTCGAAGTCGCAGGGAGCCCTTGCAGACCGCGTGGAGAACGGCAGAGGAATCGGCAAATCGCATCTCGTCCTACCTGTTGTTCGGGATCATTCTGGGTGTTGGCATGATGGTCTTCGGCTTTGAACTCTGGTACTTCCGCGTGCAGCGCGTGCTGGATGAAAGCCTCGCCCTCGAACGCGCGCTGAAGAAACAACAGCTTAAGGCCGCATCGGTGGGCGACCCGGAACCTTCCCGCCTCAGTACGCGAAGATGAAACTGCGCTTCGATCGGCCACTTCGCGTAATTGCCGGATTAATATTTCGCAACGTCTTCGCGACAATGCTCTGTGATCGTCGACACGGACGTCGACAACAAAAAGCGGGACCGACAAGAGTTGGAGCTCTTGCCGATCCCTGACCAGTTGCCCATGCAAGGGGCCACCGGCTGGCGGTTTCATCGACCGTTCCAGCGCGGCGACTTTGCATCGGAGCACGGATGTTCAAGGACGTTTTGGAGGTTCTCACAGGTAGACGTCGCTGGGCAATGATTCGCGGCGACGCCGTTCAACTGCTGAAGTTTTTACCGGACTGTTCGATTCATTCGTTTGTCACCGACCCGCCGTACGGCATCAACCTCAATCTTAACTGGAGCGGAAAAGATCGAACGGTGCGCGGCGACGGCAAGCTTGAGGCGCGCACGCTCTGGCGACGGTGGATTCCGGAAGCGCATCGCGCCGCCAAGCCGAACACCGGCCACGCGGTATTCGGCACGTGGAAGTCTCCCTGGATGCACGCGGTGCTCGCGCACACGTTCAAGGTGAAGGGCTGCATCGTGTGGGACAAGAAGACGATCGGCCTGGGCTATCACCTCCGCCCTCGCTGGGAGTTGATCTACTTCTGCGCGAAGGGCATGCCTCGGCGGCGCGGCGTTTCAATTCCCGATGTGTGGGAGCATCCGCGACTGATGCGCACTCGGCACCCGTGTGAAAAGCCGATCGACCTTATGCGGCGCGCGGTGACCTTTACTACTAATGTAGGAGACGTCGTCTGCGATCCGTTCGCCGGAATTGCTTCCACCGGCGTGGCCGCGCTGGCCGAAGGTCGACGGTTCATCGGCGTTGAAATCGATCGGCGGTATCTGCGCCTCGCCCAGCAACGTCTAGAAATTGCGGCACGGGAGGCGAAAACGGGCGCGCGCGCTGGCGCGCGGCGCGCGCCCTGAGAAGGTCGATCGATGCCGCCTCGAAACGGCTTCGAATCGGCCTTTCGAATGCGACGTCGCGGTTTCGGGCCATATCCGCCAGCGCGCGCGCTTTTCTAAACTGCGGCCCCAAACGGGGCTGTTTCGAGGGGTTGTCTAAAGTACGAACCCGAGCGGCCCGCGCCCGCGATGTCCCGCATTCTCCGGGCCTTTTCTGACGGATGTTGACGGTTGCTGCCGTCTAATGTCGCTCGTCCAATGACATTGGTGGGCCATTCGGGTTGGCGCGAGAGCGATGGCGCTCGCGGCCGTTCCTTGCCCTCGCTGCCATGCGATCACCGGCCGTTCGCGATGACTTCTTCATGGGGCTTCTTCGAGTGTCCAATCTCGCCAAACGCTTGATCGAGTTCGTCGAGCTCGATTCCGCACCCGGAGTCAACAACTTCGACTACGTTGAGCGGTCCGATCTTGCCACCTCCGAGAGTGGTTCATCCAAAGCGCACCTTCACCAATATCGTATCGTCATCCGGTTGCGCGAACAGCTCGAAAGTCATCCGCTTGAGCACGCTCCGCGCGGTAAGCAACCGACGCGGCGGGCACGTCCAGGCGCCCGAGCGTACAATCATCCGCAATGGGTGACGTGACGGCCAATTCTGATGCCTTGGACATTCTCATCGTCGACGACGAGGTGAATATCCGTAAAACGCTCTCGGTGTGTCTTGAAGCGGACGGCCATGCGGTCGTTGCAGTCAGCAACTCGGTCGACGCGCTGGACTCGATAAAACAGAAATCGTTTGATCTGGCTTTCGTCGATCTGCGGCTGGGGGCCGCGAGCGGGATCGATCTAATCCCGCAGTTGCTGGCGTTGAGCCCACGACTGAGCATCGTCGTGATCACGGCATTTGCTGCGGTCGATTCGGCGGTCGAAGCGATGCGACGCGGCGCGGCCGACTACTTGCCCAAACCATTCACGCCGGCGCAAGTGGCGGTCGTCACGGCGAAGGTCGCGCATCTCCGTAGCTTAGAGCGGAAGATCAGGTCCCTTCAGAATGGACAGGGTGGCGGCATTGCGGAAGTGGACCTGAACAGTACGAGTCCCGCGATGCAGAGGGCGGTTGGCCTCGCGCGTCAAGTCTCCTCGGCAAATGACGCGACGGTCCTCATCCGTGGTGAGAGCGGCACCGGCAAGGGCGTGCTCGCCGAAGCGATCCACAGATGGAGCAGCCGATGCAACAAACCGCTGGCGGTCGTTTCTTGCCCGTCGCTTTCTGCGACGCTGCTTGAGAGCGAGCTGTTCGGACATGTGAAAGGCGCGTTCACCGGTTCCGTTCGGGATAACGTCGGCCGGATTGCAGCCAGCGATGGCGGCACGTTGTTCCTCGATGAGGTCGGCGACCTGCCGCTGCCGCTTCAGCCCAAGCTGTTGCGATTTCTTCAAGACCGCACATACGAGCGTGTGGGCGACACGAAGACACGGCGAGCCGACGTGCGGGTAGTCACCGCGACGAACGTGGATCTTGAAGAGGCGGTGAAGGCGGGCCGATTCCGCGAGGATTTATTCTACCGCCTGAATGTCGTGGAAATTCGCGTGCCCCCGCTGCGCGAACGGCCGGACGACATTCTTCCGCTGGCCGAGCGAATGCTGGCCCGCTTCGCCACCACTCGCCGCGTGGTCGGGATTGCACCTGCCGCTGCGGATGCGATGCGCCGACATTCGTGGCCGGGGAACGTCCGCGAACTGTCTAACGCCATTGAGCGCGCGATGATTGTCGGCAGCGGCGATTACATCGAAG
>JACMJD010000487.1 GCA_014380825.1 Phycisphaerae bacterium
CATGCGTTGTGCGAGCGCAGACATGCAGGCTGAAGCCTGCACGCCGACAGAACGATCCAGCGCATTCACTCCCCGTGAGACGCGTGAGCGAGTAAAACTGTCCCCGTGAGCGCATCGGATCGCCCCATTGAAGCACTCGAAGGCGTTGGATCAGCGCGCGCGAAGCACCTGCGAGAACTCGGCCTCACCAAGCTCGGCGATCTGCTCGAGTATTTCCCGCGGACGTATCAAATCGAATCGCCAGAGCGCGCGATCGGGCAACTCGTTGACGGCGAGATTCAATCCGCGCGCGGGCGCGTGGTCGCGGTGAATTACGTGGCCGTTCGACCGCGTCCCCGCTTTGAAGCGACGCTGGAAGACGAATCGACACACGAGAAGCTCGCGCTCGTCTGGTTTCACGGCGCTTATCTCCGAACGCGGATTCATCCCGGCATCATGATGCGCGTGCGCGGCAAAGTGGCGCACTTTCGCAATCTGCCACAGATGCCGAATCCGAAATGGGAGATCGTCGACGACTCGACGGCCATGCACGAGGACGCGGCGTATCGTCCGGTGTATCCGGCTTCGAGCCGCATCACGAGCGAAGCGATCGGCAAGATCGTCGCCGACAATATCGCGCACGCGGTCCAGGAGATTCCGGAACTCTTCACGCCACAGTTGTTGCGCGAACGCAAACTGATCCCGCGCGGCGAAGCGTACCGGTTGATCCATCTGCCCAAAGACGTTCGCGATGCGCAGGCCGCGCGGAAGCGGATCGTTTACGACGAGCTGATGCTGCTGCAACTCGGTCTCGGTTTGAGCAAGCGAATGCGCGACGGCCAGTTGACCGCGCCGATGATGCGGGCGGACAAGTTGCTCGATCAGCGAATTCGCCAGCGGTTTCCGTTCGACCTGACCAACGCGCAGCAGCGATCGATCTACGAAATCGTGAAGGATCTTCAATCCGGCCAGCCGATGAACCGCCTGCTTCAGGGCGACGTCGGCAGCGGCAAAACGGTTGTCGCGCTCTACGCGATGCTGGTGGCCGTTGCCAACAAGATGCAGGCGGCCATTCTCGCGCCGACCGAAGTGCTGGCCGAGCAGCACTACCTTACGCTGTCGAATTTTCTGCGCGATTCGAACGTCAAGATCGATCTGCTCACGCAGCGCACCAAGCGCGCGTCGCGCGGCTCGATTGCCAAATCCATCGCCGAAGGTCACACGCATCTGGCCGTCGGGACGCAGGCGCTGATTCAGGAAGATGTCGGCTTCGCCAATCTCGGCCTGGTGGTGATCGACGAACAGCACAAGCTCGGCGTTCGGCAGCGCGCGATTCTGAAGAGCATGGGTCATTCGCCGCACTACCTGGTGATGACGGCCACGCCGATCCCGCGAACGCTGGCGCTGTCTTATTTCGCGGACTTCGATCTGAGCATTATCGACGAGCTCCCGCCCGGTCGTCAGCCGATCCAGACGCGCTGGCTGCGCCCCAAGGATTCAGGCAAGGCGTACGAGTTCATCCGCAAGCAAGTCGACGCGGGTCGGCAGGCGTACATCGTGCTGCCGCAGATCGACGACAACGGGTTGGATGAATCGAAGTCGGTTCGCACGGAATTCGATCGACTGCAAAAGGGGCCGCTGTCCGGCTTGCGTTTGGCGATGCTGCACGGGCAGATGGAGACGGAAGAAAAACACGAGACGATGAACGCGTTTCGCGATCGGCGGGTGGATGTGCTGGTCGCTACGACGGTGATCGAAGTGGGCGTTGATGTCGCCAACGCGACGGTGATGTTGATCGACGGCGCCGAGCGGTTCGGCCTGTCGCAGCTACATCAGCTTCGCGGCCGAGTCGGACGCGGCGCCGAGCTGTCGCACTGCATCCTGCTGTCCGAAGGCTCAACCGAATCCGCGCAGGAGCGCCTTCGCGCCATGACCCGCACGAACGACGGCTTCGAGATCGCCGAGATGGACTTGAAGCTCCGCGGCCCCGGCGAATTCTTCGGCACCCGCCAGCACGGCCTGCCGGAAATGAAGCTGGCGGACATCACGCAGGAGATCGGCATGCTCCAGATTGCCCGTGACGATGCGATGGCGATTCTCAAGGACGACCCGACGCTTACCCATCGTGAAAACCACACACTGCGAGATGCGCTCAAAGCGGAATTCGGCGAGACGCTGCGGCTGGCGCAGGTGGGATAATCGAACTCTCATCTTCGCGCCCACAAAACACCCAACTTCACGATGCGGACGAGTCGTTTCGCAATCCGGACGGTGATTGCATCGCCCGGTCGCGTCTGCTACTTTTGGTTCGCCGATCGTTCGGGAGGTGGGCGATTCGGCGTTTCGCTGCTACCGCGGTAGTTCTGCCTCGATGCGCTGATTGGATCGCGTTTTTGTTTTGACGCAATCGTCACGCGCGCCCCGGATTCGATCCTCTTTCTTGGAGAAGAAAATGCCCGTCCGCAAGTCCGCTCGGAAGATGCTGTTCACCGCCGCTTCGGTCGTCGCGCTGTCGTCGCTCGCGCAGGGGCAGACCAGCGGGTCGTGGGTTGTTGAAGCGGACGGGAACTGGTCCGATGCAACCAAGTGGTCGCCCGCGGTCCCCGATAACGGCGGCGTGGCGACGTTTGAAACGTTGCCCACCTTTATCCTTGCCGCGCCGCGCACAGTCCGCCAGGACTCGGCAACCGTCACGCTCGACAAGATTGTCTACAACACGCCCTTCACTTTTGTGCTCAACCCGCTCGTGGCCGGCAACACGATCACGCTGACCGGCAACGCCGAAGTTCGTCACAACGTCACGCCAACGCTCGCATGGAACACGACGACAAACGGACAACTGTTGAGCATCGGCCTCGCCGGCAGCGCGGGACTCACACGGTCCGGGCCGGGCATCGTCAGCATGAGCGTGGCGAGCACGTATACGGGCAACACGACACTCCGGGATGGATCAATCACCCGCACCACGGTCGGTGACGCCGCCTTCGGCAACACCAGCGGCCAACTGAATTTCAACGACGGCACGATCCGTGTCGCGACCGCGGCGTTCAACAGCGCTCGGCAGATCAACCTGATTGCCGGCGGGACGATTGAGACGACCGCGTCCGGTGCGACGACACTTAGCGGCTTGATCACAGGCGCCGGATCGTTCAACAAGGTCGGCTCGGCCCTGTTGACGGTAACCGGCGCGGGCAACTACAGCGGCGGCACATGGTTCGGCGCGGGCTCGGTCGTGTACAGCGGCAACGGCGCGGCCACCGCGACCAGTTCGGTCCTTGCGAACGGCACGATCACACTCGACAACAGCGGCACCAACGTCGCGAATCGCATCAACGATGCGGCCGGAATGACGTTTACTGGTTCGGGTTTGATCATGACCGGCAACGCCGCGGGAAGTTCGGAGACACTCGGCGTGGCGACATTCGCACAAGGCATTACGACGATCGGCACCACACCGAACGCGGCGGCGGGCGCGACGCTCACGTTTGCTGAAGCGCAGCGTTCGCTCGGCGGCGCTGCGTTCTTCCGCGCCAATTCGATGGGCGCGACACCGGGTGCGAACGTCGGCAACGTCTACTTCACAGCCGCCCCGACGCTCAGCGCCAGCGGTGGTGGCGCGGCCGGTTCGACGCAACTTAGCATCATTCCCTGGGCGTACGGCGCGGACAACAGCGGCTCAGCCTCGACGAACGCCGGTGCGTCGCTCGTAACCTACGCCGCGAACGGCGTGCGAGCGCTGGCGACGGCTGAATATTTAACCGACTTCAGCGCATCAACGGCAAACGACAACGTGCGCGTCGCATCGGCGGTAAACGTGGCAGGCGCGTCCAATGCCAATGCCGTCTTGCTGACGACTGGCGGATCCATCACCGGGAGCGGCGTGCTCACGCTCGGCAGCGGCGTGTTCCTCAACACGATCCCGAATGCGACGGTCAGCGCGGGTTTGAATTTCGGCGCGAACGAAGGAATCCTGCACACGCCGAACTCTATCACCTTCAGCGGCCAGTTCACCGGCACCGCTGGTTTGACCAAGACCAGCATCGGTGCGGCGACCTTTGCCAACGCGACCAGCAGCTACACCGGCCCGACGATCATCGGCGGTGGCACGACGACGTATCTCGCCAGCGTCGGCTCGGGCGTGGCCGGCCCCTTCGGCAGCGATACCTCGGCGATCACACTCGCGCCGGGCGATTTCACCAGTACCAAGCTCATCTACGCCGGCGCGGGCGCGGCGAGCTTCGCGCGCAATCTCGACGTCAGGGCATTTAACGCGATCGGCAACCAGGCGCTGCTTCCCCAGTTCGGCGTGAGCGCGGCGCAATCGCTGACAATGGATGGCGATATAGCACTCTCCTTCCCGCTCAACTTCACCGGAGCAGCCGGCGCGGCCGTAACCGTGAACGGCGATGTCAGCGGCAGCGGTTTCCTCACCGATTTCAGCGCCACCAGCACGACGATCACGCTGACCGGAAATAACACGCACACCGGCGGCATGGAGTTCACCGGCGGCAGCAACACCTGGGCGGTTGGGTCCGATACCGCGTTCGGGACCGGGCCGATCAAGATGGTCATGCTGTCCGGCCAGCCGACGATCGTCGCCGTGGGCGGCCCGCGCATCGTGCCCAACAATGTCGTGGCCCTCAGTATCGCGGCGAACTACTGGACGATTGGCGGCACCAATGACATCGATTTCGCCGGCAATATCGTGCTCGCCAACCTCGGCGTTGCCGGTGCCGGATCGCACACCATCAACAACACCGGCCTGACGACGTACTCCGGCGTGCTATCGATCGGCGGACTCATCAAGGCAGGCGCGGGCACGCTCGTGCTCAGCGGCAACAACATCCACAACGGCATCGGCACGGTGAATGCCGGTGTCCTGCGTGTTGCACATTCGAATGCATTGGGCACGCCGCTGGCGAACACGCTGGTGGCAACGGGCGCGACGCTTGAGATGACGAACAACTCGCTCAGCGCTGAACCCGTGACGATCAACGGTAGCGGCATCGCCGCATCACTCGGCGCGGGCGCGGTCCGATCGACATCGGGCAACAACTCGCTGGGCAACGTCACGCTCGCCAGCTCCAGCACGATCGGCGTTGATGCCGGATCGCTCACCGTTGGCAACGTCGGCGGCGCGTTTGATCTGATCAAGGCCGGCGCGGGGACGCTGAGCGCCGGCCGATATCGTGTCACATCGCTCAGCGCCACCGGCACCGCGGCCGTCACGCTTGGTCGCGATGCGGCCAACAAGGTCAGCACGATCGCCGGTGGGCTGACACTTGCCGCGGGCGCGTCGCTCGATCTGGGTGACAATGACTTGATCCTCAACACAGCCACCACCAGTACGATTGAAGGCCTGATCAAGAACGCCCGCAACGGCGGCGCGTGGGATCAGCCCGGCATCACCAGCACGGCCGCGCGAAATCGCGTTCCGAAAATCACCAGTTTGGGTGTGCTTCAAGGATCCGATTACATCGCGGCGAATAGCACCACCTTCGACGGCATCGCCGTGAACGCGAGTGACGTGCTTGTTCGCTACACGTATTACGGCGACACCGACTTCAGTGGCAGCGTCGACTTCGACGACTACTCGCGTATCGACGCCGGATTCAACAACAACCGCACCGGCTGGTTCAACGGCGACGTCGACTACAACGGGATCGTCGACTTCGACGACTACTCGCTGATTGACTTGGCCTTCAACAACCAATCCGGCACGATCGCGCGGGCGGCGGCTTATCTGGATGGATCGGACCCGAGCATGCAGGGAATGAACACGCCCGAGCTTCAGAAAGTCGTGATGCACTTCGATCAATTCGGTGGCGGATACGCGGCGAGCTTCCTGAATGCCGTGCCCGAACCGACTTCCACACTTGCGGCGCTGGCGCTGACGACGATGATTCGCCGTCGTCGTCGTACTCGCTAGATCGGTGACGTCGAGTGATTTTGGAGGGTTCGTGCGCGGCTTGCTTGTTCGGATTCGTCATCTGAAGATTTGTCTCGTCGTATCGCTCGTCACGTTGTGTACGACAATCGACGCGACGGTCGTTCTCGCCTGGCCGGATTGCGAAGTCGCCGCCGGTTCGATGGCGGATGAAACAGTCGCCGGCGCCGAAGCGCTCACGCTAGACTCATCCGGCGGAAAATCGCCGAAGCGCATCGTGTTCAATGCGGGCGTGAGTTTTCCCAGCGCCTATTTCTATCGCGGATATCTCCAGCAGGATCATGGACTGATCGTTCAGCCGTTCGCGACGCTCGGTTACACGATTTATCAGAGCGACCAACTGCGCGTTCGCCCGTATGTTGGAATCTGGAACAGCTTTCACACCGTTGAGCTGGTCGACGATGCTCAATTATGGCTACATCGCTTCAATCGATCGTCGCATCGAACACCGGCAGCGACGATTGGAGCAAGGCCGGCAACTGGCTTGCGAGCGAACCAAACGCCACCGGCGCGACCGCGGTCTTTGGCAGCGCGATCACCGCGCCGCGCACGATCACGCTGAACGCCTCGCGTTCGCTGGGGCGGATGCGAATCGACAACGCTAATCGCTACACGATCGCCGGCAGCGGCTCGCTGAGCTTCTCCGATCCATCCGGCACGTCGACGCTCGAAGTGCTGAGCGGAAATCACACGGTCGACGTGCCGATTGCGCTGACGCAGAATGCGACATTCAGCATCTCGGCCGGGTCGTCACTTGTCACAAGCAATCAGATCAGCACATCGTCTGCGATCACGAAGACCGGCTCCGGCACCCTGGATGTCCGTAACATTCGCGCCGCAAGCTTAAACGTGTCGGCGGGCACCGTGTCCGTTCGCACGAACGGAAACGACACGGGAACAAGCAAAGTGCAGTCGCTCGCGATCGCCGCTGCCGCATCGCTCGACCTGAACGACAACGATCTGATCACCGCGAACGGCAACTACAATGCCGTGACCAGCCTGATTCGCACCGCTCGCAACGGCGGACTCTGGAACCAAGCGGGTCTGACGAGCAGCGCCGCCGCGAATGCGAATCCGAAAAACAGGACGCTGGGCGCGCTAACCGGCGCCGAGTTCCACACCGCGCAGGGCGCTGCCGCCAGCTTCGACGGCTTCACGGTCGCCGACAGCGACGTCCTCGTGAAGTACACGTATTACGGCGATACCGATTTCAACGGGCTGGTGGACTTCGATGATTACTCGCGCATTGACGCCGGCTTCAACAACAATCGCACCGGCTGGTTCAATGGAGATTTTGACTACAACGGCGTGGTCGATTTCGACGACTATTCGCTGATCGACCAAGCATTCAACACGCAGTCCGGCACGCTGCGCAGCGCGATCGCCGTCCCGGAACCGCGTTTGATGCTCGCGGTGCTGGTGTTGGCGCCGCTGATTCGACGGCGTCGACGGTTGTAAACAATATTCGCACGCGATGAACGTTTGGGTGTTGAAGGAGCCCACTCTGCGCCACCTGTCGCCGGCCATCTTCATCGCTGCCGCGGTTGGTTTATCCGCGGGCACATCGGCACAGGTGCCGTTGAATGATCTGGGCACCGGGCTCTACCTTAACCAATATCAAGGCGGCCTGTATCCCGGCGGCGTGAACACGATGGCGGCGGCGCAGCTTAGCGCGGCCATGTCGCGCTCGGCGAACATGCAGCCGCTGAACACCAGCGGCCAGCCCGATGCGAACGGGAAGTTCGTCCTGATGTCGGTCGGCATGTCGAACACCAGCCAGGAATGGTGCGGCAACGATTCGTCGCTGATCTCGCAGCCCTATTCGCTGATGGGACAGGCGGCCGTGCATCCGGCGGTCGATCACAGCCGCATGGTCATCTTCAACGGAGCGCGTGGCGGGCAAACCGCTGGCACGTGGGACCAAACCACCGACGCAAACTACGCCCGCGTGCAGACCGATCTGACCAGCGCCGGATTGAGCGAAGCGCAAGTTCGCGGCGCGTGGCTGAAGGTCGCGAACGCAAATCCAACCACCTCGCTACCGGCGGCCAACTCGGATGCGAACCATCTCGTCCAGCAGATGGGCAACATCGTGCGCACCATGAAGCAGCGTTACACCAACCTGGAGATGGTGTTCGTCTCCAGCCGAATCTACGCGGGCTACGCGACGACCACTTTGAATCCCGAACCTTACGCATACGAATCGGGTTTCGCGGTGAAGCGCCTGATCGCCGCGCAGATCAATCAGATGAACGGCGGCGGAATCGACCCGCTGGCGGGCG
>JACMJD010000040.1 GCA_014380825.1 Phycisphaerae bacterium
TGCCATGGTTTCAGACAGATTGCATTGGGAAAGGTCAGTGCGGGCGTTAACATAATCGCCGGACCGATCGCGCTTCATGAATCGGCGAGGCAACGCCGTCGCACCTCTTGTTGCATTCATTGCCACGAATGATTGATGCGATATCGACACGGCGGCGTCGGAACCGGCCGCTGGCGCTGCTGGCGGCCTAATGGATTGGAAGCAATGAACTTGGTCGATCTCGCGCTAGCGCCGATGGATCGGCCGATCGAGGACGCGCGGCCATCGTTAGCTGCCATACCCGAACCCGCACTTCTGGGGCTCGCGTGCGCATGCTTGATTCCAAGGCTCGCGACGCAACGGCGGCGGGCACGACACTAGGCAAGCCGAGTTTCAGGCGGCACGAACGAGAATTTCGACCGTCATCCCCGCGCGCTCCAGCATCTCAATCAGCGTATCGATGCTGAAGCGTTCAATTTTGCCGCGAATGAGATCGCTCATTCTCGGCTGACTGACGCCAAAGAGCTTGGCTGCCGAGTGCTGGGTCATTTTTCGACGTTCAACAATGCGCCTGATAGAAATCATCAGGTCGGAACGCATCTGAAGCGTGCGAGCTTCGACGGATGGAAATCCGATATCGAGAAACACGTTGCCGCTCGACTCGGTGATCCGATCATCGTCCCGAACGTTCGCGTTCGACCGTCCCGAGCCGCCTGCGCGCTGTTTCGATGTCGAAACGCGACGTTTTTTGTGTGCGCTTTTCGAAGACGTGTAAGACATAAACGGCCTCCTCGAACCGAGCGATATAGATCACCCGGTGAGCAACACTGGTGCGGACGCGTATCTCGCAAACACCGGGACCGACGCTGGTCATCGTCCTCCAGTCGCTGGGCAATTCGCCCCGTTGCACGCGCTGCAATTCGTCACCGGCGCGGTGACGCGCGACCTTGGGCAACCTGCGCATATCATTACGCGATGAGCCAATCCAACGCACCCTCTTTGACGGCGGAGGTATCATACAAGAATTTGTATATTCGCTCAAGAAGTCTTTTTCTTCTACGCCCGCAGCAATTCAAACGCTTGGATCGGCGTGAGCTCGTCGATCTTGAGCGCGGCCAATTCGCGGCGCAGTTCCTGGGCGGAATCGACGAACAGCGGAAGCTGGTTTTCGTCGATCTGCTTGTCGCTCTTGCGGCCCCGGCTGATTTTTGGTCGGCCGACGTGTTGGACGGAAAGCTCGCTGAGTAGTTGGCGCGAGCGGTCGAGCACTTCGCGGGGGACGCCGGCCAATCTTGCGACGTGGATGCCGTAGCTGCGGTCGGTGCCGCCTTCGACGATTCGGTGCAGGAAGATCAGTTGATCTTCCCACTCGCGCACGGCCACGTTGAGATTTTTCACGCCCGCGAAACGGGAACTCAGATCCGTCAGCTCGTGATAATGCGTGGCGAACAGCGTGCGACAGCGCACTTCCCCGGCGATGTGCTCGGCGATCGCCCAGGCCAGGCTCAGGCCATCCAGCGTGCTCGTGCCGCGGCCAATCTCGTCGAGGATGACGAGACTCCGCTCCGTTGCGTTGTTCAGAATGTTGGCCGTCTCGGTCATCTCGACCATGAATGTGGATTGCCCGGAATGGATTTCGTCTGATGCGCCGATCCGCGTGAACAGGCGATCGACCAGGCCGATCGTCGCTTCCCTGGCCGGCACGTAACTACCGATCTGCGCCAGCAGCGCGATCAGTGCAACCTGCCGGATGTACGTGCTCTTGCCGGCCATGTTCGGGCCGGTGATCAACGCGAGCGAATCGTTGTCTTTGAACTCGACATCGTTCGCGACAAATTCGCTGCCGAGCTGCTGCTCCAGCACCGGATGCCGACCGTCGACAATCCGCATCACGCGCTCTTCGACCACCCGTGGGCGACAGTACCGTCGCTCAGCCGCGAGCGCAGCGAGCGACGACAGCACGTCAACGCGAGCGATCTCAATCGCCAGCTCCTGAAACGTCCCGACATGCGGTAATAGTTTCTGTCGAATCTGCTCGAACAGTGTCTGTTCCAACAGCGTCGCCCGATCGCGCGCGCCCAGCGCTTCGTTCTCGAACGTTTTCAACTCCGCCGTGATGTATCGCTCGGAATTCGTCGTCGTCTGTTTACGCGTCCACTCGTTCGGCGCTTTTTCCTTCTGCGAATTCGTCACCTCGATGTAATAGCCAAACACGCGGTTGTAGCCGACCTTCAGCGTCGAAATGCTCGTCTCGGCGATCAGTCGCTGCTGATATTTCGCCAGCCATTGCTGGCTGTTGGTGGCGATGTCACGCAGGCGATCAAGCTCGGCGTCAAACCCGCCGGCGATCACACCTCCTTCGCGAAGATGCGGCGCCGGATCGGGCAAAATCGCCGCATCGAGAAACGTGGATTGCTCGGCGCAGAACGATCGATGCCCGATCAGCTCCGGCGCGACGTTGGCCGCATCGGGCAACTGCTCAAGCCGATCGAACAGCCGCGGAATCGCCTTCAAACAACCCTGCAAACCGGCCAAATCGCGTGGCGACGCTCGCCCCACCGTCACTCGCCCGACGATGCGCTCGATATCGCAGACATCCTCGAGCGCTTCCACGATCGACTTGAGCGTCCCCGGCGAAGCGACCAGCGATGCGATCGCATTCTGCCTGGCCTCGATGTGTTCCAGATCATTCAGCGGAAACCGCAGCCACTGGCGAAGCAGCCGCGCGCCCATCGTCGTGCGCGTGCGATCGATCGCGCTCAGCAGCGTGCCTTCGACACCGCCGCTGCGGACGGTGCGATCGATTTCCAAACTTCGCCAACTGCTCGGATCGATGCCGAGGTGATCTTCGACGACGTGCCGACGTGGCGGGCGAATGTGCGCGAGGTTGCTCTTTTGTGTTTCCAATAGATACGACAGAATCGCGCCCGTCGCGATCATGGCCGGGTCGTCGTCGGTGAAACCGAAGCCCTCGGCCGATCGCACCTGCCACTGGCGGTGCATCTCTTCGCCCGCAAAATGTGGCGTGAATTGCCAGCCGGGGCGAACGGTGATCGCGTGAATGCCGAGCGCCTCGATCTTCTTGGCCACCTCGTGCGGTTGGCCGCTGGGCAACTCGGGGATGAGAATCTCCGCCGGCTGAATGCGCGCGATCTCGTCCAGCACCTGGCCCTCGGAGCCGCTCATCGCGACCGTCGCGCCGGTGGACAGTTCCACCCACGCCAGCGCCGCGCGATAGCCGTCGTTCTTCGTGATATGAAACGCAACGGCTGCGAGGTAATTATCGCTGCGGCCATCGAGCAGCGGATCGTCCGTCAGCGTGCCGGGCGTCATCAGGCGGACGACATCGCGCTTGACCAGGCCTTTCGCCAGCGCCGCGTCTTCCATCTGCTCGCAGATGGCGACCTTATGCCCGGCGGCGATCATGCGGCGCAGATAACTTTCCACCGCGTGAAACGGAACGCCCGCCATCGGGATCGCA
>JACMJD010000488.1 GCA_014380825.1 Phycisphaerae bacterium
ACGCGGCCATCATCGCGCGCCAGGTCGTGCGGATTGAGGTGTCGCGATGAATACGGGGAATTTTTCCACGAATCACACGAATATGACACGAATGAAATGCCGTGAAGGAATTTCCTGTTCGTGCTTCATTCGTGTGATTCGTGGCCTATGTCTCTTACTTTTGATCGCGACGGCCGCGCAGGCGCAGACGACGCAGCCTCGGACGCGGTTCATGGCGATTGATGTAAATATCGATCCGCAGGGACAATCTTTGGCGGCGTATCAGGTTGATTTTCGTGCATTATCCGGCGACGTGAAACTCGTCGGCGTCGAAGGCGGCGCGCCCGGCGTATTCGCGGCCGCGCCGTATTACGACGCCAAGGCGCTTCGGCAATCGCGGGTCATCATCGCGGCGTTCAGTACCGACACCGCGCTGCCGACCACCAAAACCCGCGTGGCCCGATTGCATGTGCAGATCGCCGGCGACACGACCCCCGATTATCAGATCAAGCTGATCGTGGCCGGGAACCGGGATTCAAAGCCGATCGACGCGACCGCGACGTTCGAGCCGTACCAGAAGTGATTTTTTACTGAACTGAATAAGAAGGATGAACGCCAAGACGCCGAGAACGCCAAGGGAATACAGCGAGACAGATAAGAGCTTTATTTGGCATTCTCTTCTTGGCGTTCTTGGCGACTTGGCGTTCATTCATTCCGTTAAGGAGTTTGCCCATGCGATTCAAACGAAACTGGCAATGGAACCTGGCCACGGTGCTGATCCTGACGGCGGCGGTGATCGTCGGATGCTCGGAGCCGCAGCGCGCGGCAGAGGCTGAGCCACGCGATTCCAAGACGGGAGCGTCGAATGAGTGGCGGGCGTATCGTGCGGAAAAACGCGAACCGGCACCGACGGTTGATGTCCGCGGTCCGGTCGCGCAGTCTCTGCCGGCTGGAGTTGGCCCAAACAAAGCAGTGGATGGGAACGACACAATTCTCCTCCCGGAGCATCCTGAAGTCAGATTTACCCGCGAATTCTTAGAGAATAATCCCTCACGGCGTGAAAGAGCTGAGGAAGCGACTAGAAGGTCAACTACGCGGCTATCAGAACAGCTCGGTGCGAATGCGATCATAAACCCGCGGCACACAATTCCGTCCTCCTCCCTCCCCCACCCGTCCGAAGAGCTTTGGATCATCTCCAGGACCAAGCAAATCGCCGCCAACGTTGTGGATGACAATCGGCCACGCACCGGCGCGCTGATCGTTCAGCAGGCGGACAAAATCATCCCCTGCCCGCTGAAGCACACGGACGTGAAGGCGCGCGTGGATGGGTTCATCGCTTCGGTTGATGTGGTGCAGCAGTTTCATAATCCGTTCTTTCAGAAGATCGAGGCGTCATACGTCTTTCCGCTGCCGGAGAATGCGGCCGTCAATGAGTTTGTGATGACGATCGGCAATCGCGTGATTCGCGGGATCATTCGCGAGAAGGAAGAAGCGAAACAGATCTACGAAGCCGCGAAACAACAGGGACATGTCGCGGCGCTGCTCGAGCAGGACCGGCCGAACGTGTTCACGCAGAAGGTGGCGAACATCGAGCCGGGCAAGCAGATTGATATCAGCATCCGCTACTTCCACACGCTCGCCTACGTGGATGGCAGCTATGAACTGGTCTTCCCGATGGTTGTCGGCCCGCGCTTCAATCCGCCGGGATCATCGAGTGGAATCGGCGCGGTGCGGCGCGATGCCGCGCCCGGTGCATCGGGCCAGGCGACGCAGGTCAGCTACCTCGCGCCAGGTGAGCGCACCGGCAGCGACATCTCCCTCAGTGTCGATCTCAACGCGGGCGTCACGATCGAGCAGATCGACAGCATCAATCACGCGATTGACGTGAAGTTTGACCAGAAGGCGCACGCGCAGGTCGCAATCAAGTCGAGCGATCGAATCCCGAATAAGGACTTCGTCCTTCGATATAAAGTGGCCGGCGAGACGCTCAAGAGCGGCGTGATCGTCCAGCGCGATTCGCAAGGCGGCGGGTATTTCGCGCTGATGCTCTATCCGCCGGCAAGCACAAAGAATCTCACACGCCGGCCGGTGGATCTGTGCTTTACGCTGGACGTCTCGGGGTCGATGACGGGCTCGCCGATCGAACAGTCGAAGAACGCGATCCGTGCGGCGCTGTCGGAGATGCGGGAGACGGACACGTTCCAGATCGTGCGCTTCGCTGGCTCAACCGATCAGATGACCGACAGTTCTGTGCCGGCGACCAAGGAGAATATCCGCCGTGCGCTGAAGTTCATCGACCAGACCGGCGCCGGCGGCGGCACGATGATGCTCGACGGGATCACCCGCTCGCTGAATCAGACGGTGGATGAAAATCGCGTCCGCTACCTCTGTCTGCTCACCGACGGCTTCATCGGCAACGAGGCCGAGCTGATCAAGGCCACGCGGCAGATGCGCGGCGCGACCCGTGTCTTCGGGTTTGGCGTCGGTTCGTCGCCCAACCGGTTCCTGCTGGACGGCATGAGCCGTGCCGGCGCGGGCGCGGTGGCGTATTTGTCGCTGAACGACAAAGGGGAAGATGTGATGCAACCGTTCTTTGAGCGCATCAGTCATCCGGCGCTGACGAATATCCAGGTCGATGCCGGCGGACTCCGCGGCGCGCAAATCAGCCCGATGAAGATCCCCGATGTCTATGTCGGCCGGGCGGCGGTGGTGACCGGACGGTTTGAAGGCGCCGGCGGGACGATCAAGGTCCGCGGCAACGTGGACGGGCAAGTGATCGAGCGCACATTCGACATCGCGGGCGCGGCCGAAGGCACCGCCATTGCCAGCGTCTGGGCGCGTCAGCAGATCTCGGCGATCTGCGACCAGGCCGCATTTGAAGGCGGCGTGGACCTTGCGAAGGAAGTGAAACAGATCGCACTCAACTACAGCCTGATGAGCGACTACACCAGCTTCGTCGCGGTCGATGGCGCTCAGCAGACCTCCGGAAATCATGGCATCAGCCTGTCGCAGCCGGTGCCGGTACCCGAGGGTGTGCGGTACGAGACGACCGTCGGACAGACGGGCGGCGATCGGTGATTGAGATCGTTTCAATGGGACAATGGGACGCTGATTTCGCGGATGAAATTCTGTGTTGCGTTTTGTCGGCGGTCGACGCCGGGCGATCTCCGCGCCGCCTGCATTAACGCGGGCACGCTAATTCTTTCATTGAAAAGAGATTCTGAATGAAGACGCTCCTCGTCATCGTTGTGCTGCTCGCGATCGTATTTTTGTCCGGTTGTTCGCATTACGTGGCCCCGGGAGCGGGACTTGCGCCTGCTAGCCTTGCGGGTCCGGGCGGATCGGTCGTCCAGGCTTCGCCGACCGCGCGATTTCCTGCTCGCGTCGCGGTCGTTCGTGTTCAGGCGCCGAACTATCGCAACCACAACACCGACGGGTACGGAAGCGGCGCGTTTAGCGTTGTCACCACGCGCGAGATTGAATCGGACGACGACTTTGCTCGGCTGAGCAAGCTGCCGCAACTGGCGGGCATCGCGATGCTGAACCGGCTGGTGCTCCCGCCACATTTCACCGGCGATCGCGAACTCCGCCAGGCGGCGGCGAAGCTGCAGGCGGATGTGCTGCTCA
>JACMJD010000489.1 GCA_014380825.1 Phycisphaerae bacterium
GTCGTCCGCAAATTTCCATCCATCCGAAACGCCAGCCGCCGATTGCCGCTGGTTACGGTGTTGGCCGACCCGACGATCACGCCGGCATCGTTGATGCCATACGCATGGCTATACAGTTGATCGCCCGCCGGATGCAAATCGGCCAGGCTCATCGCGCCGGTACTTCGCACGGCGTGATACTTGTTATTCGCCGCCAGTGCATCCCCCGCGACTTGGCCGGTCGCGTTGATCGCATATCCAAAACTATTTCCCCCATCGGCCACGGTGCCGAGATTCGAAAGGTTGGAAGAGTTGACATTGAACTGAAACGCCCGCGTCTGGTCCTCGAGAGTGCTAGCCGCCCCGGTGACGAGGCCGAAATCACTGATGGCCGTCGCGACGCTGCTGTTCCCGCCGAAAGTCTGAATTGTCGCGATATCAACGAGAGCGGCATGCGAGCTCGTCGAGGCGGCGAGAGCAACTAAAGACGCACAGGCCAGCGAACAAATGGAATGCATGTGTCTTCCTTCTCAAATGCGAATGGTTGAAGTCTTCGCAGGAGAGAACGAGAACACAGGAACACGGGGCCAAGGAAGCTTGTTTTTTTTGGATCAGGTCAAATCAAGCAACGTGGATGCATCAGCCTCGCCACCGAGCGGGTGCTCGTCTGTACTCACGCCATATTTGCGACCGGCGCGGAAAAATTCACCTTGCAACCACCCTTGGCGACAACCCGACGATTCAAGCACGATCGACAACGGCTTTTTGATTGCGTCGATCGTACGTTCGAAGAAATGAAGCCAGTTCGTCATTGCTGTCCCTGATGTGAATGAGCCGACAATTACCATTCACCCAACCCGCCTAATACTCGGATCCGTAAACATATCCGCCTCATCTCGGCTCGTACTGGAGAATTCGCTGATGATCGCGCCGGTGTCGCCGGCCTGGAACCAGTGTCTCGCGTTCGGCTCGATCGTGTACTGCTGGCCGGGGTGCAGCTCGATTTCGTGGAACACCGTGTAGTGCGATTTGCTTTGCTCGGGGATGCGGGCGCGAATGGTCGCGCTTCCCGCGGCGTTCGTCGGGCCTTCGACGTATAGCCAGACGACGCCTTGGCGGACGCGGAAGGTTTCGCGTTTGCCGGGGTCGTGGCTGACCGGTGGGTGGCGGTGCTCGGGGCACGTCTGTCGCGAGAACAGGACCAGTTCCTTCGCGCAGTAGCGGTCGTTGTTCTCGTACGTGACGATCTCCAGGCCCTCGGCTTCCAGCCGGCCCAGACCGAAGTCGGCGACCTCGATGTTCGTCGCTTCTTCGGGCGTAAGGATGATCCCGGCGGCGGCGAGCATTGTCGCGGCACGAGCTCGGGCTGCGATGAGCTGTGCTTCATCCATCCGCGAGGGCTCCAATCGATCGCCTGCGGAGTCTATCGACTTGGTGGCTGCAGGCAGAATAAATTTAGCGCCTATCGTGCACCCTCAAAGAAAAACTGCTCGCGCGTGATCTTGTCGTTCTTCACCGTGTACACCGCGACTTCCTCCAGCGTGATCTGTTTGCCCGTGGCCTTGGGCGTAACCTTGTGCGCGAAGAAGACCGCGAACTGGTTCGGGCCATTGAAGAATGGCCCCTTGATCTGCTGCCCGTCGAACGATTTGTCGGAAACCCAGTCTTCGGATTTCTTGATGACCTTCTGCTGGCCGACGGTTTCCTTGCCGTCGCCTTCGACGGAGACGATGTCGGGCGAATACAGCGTGCGCATGACATCGAAGTTCTTGCCTTGGTTGCACAAATCCATGAACTGTTTTGCGACGGTCTGAACGCTCATGATGAAGCTCCTTATGAAACCGCGAAGCCCGGCCGGCGCGAGGAAGCTTATCCGATGACGTGCCGCTTTGACGAGGGGCGTTTTACGATCCCCTTGCGCGCCTAACGTTCAGGAGAAAGGTCGGCCCATGATTGCTCCCATACAAATCGGCATCGACAGTTTCGCAGCCGCGCACGATGACACCAGCCGTGCGATCAGCGCAGCGCATCGCGTTCGTGACCTGCTCGAGGAGATCCAGCACGCCGACCAGGTTGGACTCGATATCTTCGGGATCGGCGAACATCATCGTCAGGATTTTCTGGACTCCGCGCCTGCGGTCATCCTCGGCGCCGCGGCGGCGCGCACCACCCGCATCCGGCTGACCAGTGCAGTGACGGTGCTCAGCTCGGCCGATCCGGTTCGAGTGTTTCAGAACTTCGCCACGCTTGATCTAATTTCGAACGGCCGCGCGGAGATGGTCGTGGGCCGCGGCTCGTTCATCGATTCGTTCCCATTGTTTGGCCACCGACTCGAAGACTACGATTCACTGTTTTCTGAGAAGCTCGATCTGCTCCTGAAGATCCGCGACAACGAGCACGTCACCTGGTCCGGCAAACATCGACCTGCACTA
>JACMJD010000490.1 GCA_014380825.1 Phycisphaerae bacterium
ATGCATGAAAAGACGTCGGTGTCGGCGCTGATCGCAGAGCTCTACACCTTCCTGCGCCAGGCGGATGCTCGCGAACTTGGCGGCCTGTTCCGCGATCTTGATGCGGCTCGTGGTGCCAAAGACAAGACCGCGGAAAAAGACTTGCTGAGCCGCGTCGATAATTTCCAGACTCACGTGGTGCCGATCGTCGCCGACATCGATGCCGGATTCGGCAATGCCGAAGCGACCTACCTGCTGGCCAAGCAGATGATCGAAGCGGGCGCTTGCTGCATCCAGATCGAAAACCAGGTGTCGGATGAAAAGCAATGCGGACACCAAGACGGCAAGGTCACCGTGCCGCACGAAGACTTTATTGCCAAGATTCGCGCTGTGCGTTATGCGTTCCTCGAACTCGGTGTCGATGATGGCGTGATCGTCGCGCGTACCGATTCTCTCGGTGCTGGCCTGACCAAGCAGATTGCTTACACCACGCAGCCTGGCGATCTCGGCGATCAGTACAACAGTTTCCTCGACTGCGAAGAAGTCACGCCTGCGACCATGAAGAATGGCGACGTGATCATCAATCGCGCCGGCAAGCTGCTGCGTCCGAAGCGCCTGCCGAGCAATCTGTTCCAGTTCCGCGCCGGCACGGGTGAAGATCGTTGCGTGCTCGATTGCATCACCAGCCTGCAGAACGGCGCCGATTTGCTGTGGATCGAAACCGAGAAGCCGCATATCGGCCAGATCAAGGGCATGGTGGATCGCATCCGCGAAGTCGTGCCGAACGCCAAACTGGTTTACAACAACAGCCCGTCATTCAACTGGACATTGAACTTCCGTCAGCAGGTGTTCGATGTGTGGAGCAAGGACGGCAAGGATGTGTCCAAGTACGATCGAGCCAAATTGATGAGCGTTGACTACGACACCACCGAGCTGTCGAAAGAAGCGGATCGTCGTATTCAGGCCTTTCAGCGCGATGCGGCGCGCGACGCCGGCATCTTCCACCATCTCATCACGCTGCCCACGTATCACACTGCTGCGTTGTCCACCGACAATCTGGCGAAGGGATACTTCGGCGAAGAAGGCATGCTGGCTTACGTCGCGGGCGTGCAGCGCAAAGAAATTCGCGAGGGCATCGCCTGCGTCAAGCATCAGAACATGTCCGGCTCGGACATCGGCGATGACCACAAGGAATATTTCGCTGGTGAAGCGGCGCTCAAGGCGGGCGGCAAGCACAACACGATGAATCAGTTCTGAGATAAGTAACTAGCTAAAATCGCTAGCACTGAGGCGATGGCTTCGAGACAGCCTTCGAAGCCATCGCCGTTTGTTCGACAATGCGGCGTTTAAGGTTGACAGCGCAGCGATACACTCTATAAAACGTCGCTGCAGATGATTGTTAGCAAACCGTTCTCCCGCGCAAAGTAGCGCCGGAAACCCTGAGCGAGAAGGAGATCGCGTGTCCGATTCAGTTTTCGATCCGCAATGTCGCGCCTGCGGCCGCTTGGTTAGTTTCTTAAACGCCGAGCGCCGCGTTTTCCCCGCGTATCACAATGGGCCAGTCGCGCCGTTCGGCGATCCCAGTGCTCGATTTCTGGTTGTAGGCTTAGCCCCTGGCTTCCATGGCGCCAATGCAACTGGTCGACCTTTCACTGGCGATCATGCAGGCATTATTCTGTATGAGACGTTGCATCGCTTTGGGTTCGCGAGCAAGCAGGTATCGACGTCGCGCGACGATGGTCTCGTGTTAACCAACTGCCGGATCACCAATAGCGTGAAATGTGTGCCACCGCAGAACAAACCGCTCCCGGGCGAGATTCGTACGTGCAATAAGTTTCTTGCTGCGGAGTTGAACACGCTACCAGAGCGCGCCATCATTCTCGCGCTGGGAGTTG
>JACMJD010000491.1 GCA_014380825.1 Phycisphaerae bacterium
ATGCCGAGCTTGATGATCTTTAGCGCGACCACGCGCTTGACCGGCTCGCGCTGCTCGGCCTTGTAAACGATGCCGATCCCGCCTTAACCGACCCGTGCGAGAATTCGATACGGACCGATCGATTCCGGCAGCGCCGATTCATTGCCAGAGGCGTTCCAGCTATCGGGCGCCAGGCCGAACGGATTAGTCGACGGATCTGCCGGTGTACCATCGGTGCCGCGCGTGTCGAACACGGTCGGATCGCCGGCTGATACCGAGGACGGGACCGGCTGCTTGGACGAGGATGAATCGGTTCCGCTGTTGGACATTTCTCGACTACGCCGTTATGTGGCCGATATGTGAACTTTCGATGCGGCAGACCTTATCTGCGCGTCGCCGCATTTGTCTAGTAGAACGGCGCGCACGATTTAGAACACCCAATTATGGCACAATCGTTACAAGTTGGCATTATCGGCGCGGGCTGGCCCGGCACTGCACACGCGAAGGGCTATTCCGAGGCCGGCGGCTATAAAGTCGCCGCCGTTGCTGATTTGATTCCCGCGCGGCGCAAACAACTCATGCAGGCGAGCGGCGCGACGCGCGAATATGCGGATGCAAATGAGCTGATCGCCGACAAGGAAATCGACGTCGTCAGCATCTGTTTGCCCAATCACCTGCACGCCTCGACGACGTTGTCCGCGCTGAAATCGGGCAAGCACGTCTGCTGCGAGAAACCGCCCACGCTTGATGCCCGCGAGGCGAAAAAGATCGAAGCCGCCGCGAGCAAGTCGGGCAAGTCGGTGATCTACGCCTTCCAACGTCGCTTCGGCGGCGCCGAACTGGCCGCGAAAGCCGCTATCGACAAAGGCTACGCCGGCGAGATCTATCACGCCCGAGCCAGTTGGATGCGCACGCGCGGCGTCCCGCAAGGCACCGGTTGGTACACCGACAAAACAAAAAGCGGCGGCGGCGCGATGATCGACCTCGGCAGCCACATGCTCGATCTCGCTTGGCACCTGCTCGGCCAACCGAAACCGAAGAGCGTGTATGCGATCGCGCACAGCAAGTTCGTCAAAGAGATCGATGATTGCTCAATCGCGCTGATCACCTTCGAAGGCGGCAAGACGCTCGAACTGGCGACGAGCTGGGCAATCAACCAGCCACCGCAACAGCAGGGAATGCTCTGTCGGCTGCACGGAGACAAGGCCGCCGTCGACGTGTACACGAGTCACGGCGCCGTCATCCACCGCAACTTTGAAGCGAAGGGGCAATCAAGCCCCACGACGCTGAAGCCGCCGCGCGTGGTCGGACACGCGGCGATGTTTCGGCATTTCAAGCAATGCATCGCAGGAGAAATTCAACCGCAGATCGGCGCATCGCAGGGCGTGATGTTGATGCGAATCATCGACGCAGTTTACAAAAGCGCCGCGAGCGGCAAAAGCGTCGAAGTTAAGTGATTGCTGATTTCCCCGTGGCATGGGCGGCTCGCCCGTGCGCCGTGCCGCATCGCGGCGGAATGCACGGGCGAGACGCCCGTGCCACGATACGCTATCGCACCGGCGCTTCCACCGCATCGCGCGAACGGATTGCATCGATCGTCGTCATCCCCGGAATCTCGATCGTCTCCACCGGCGCGGGGAGCATGAGCGGTTCGCGCGTGGCCGCTTGGGCAACCAGCGCTTGGCCAGCCGCGATCCTTGCCTCCATCGCCGCGCGGCGCTTCGCGTGCAGACGCTGGTAGTATCCCGGGTGACGCTCGCGGAATAGTTGCTGGCGTTCGTAGTTCGACATGGGCTTGTGTGGCATCAGCATATTTGTGTGGATCGGCGCAGCCGCGCGCGATCTTGAGCAAGCTGTGCCGCCTGCGCGAGCGATGCCGCACGGCGCGATAAAACGGCGTCGCACGTGCAGCCACGGCGGTCGCTGCGGATCGGCATAACGATCCGCACGAGGCGATAACGACCTGCGCCGATCTATAACGTTTTGCAGGAGACTATAACGATCCGCGCGAAGCGATAACGATCTGCGCGGGGCTATAACGATCTCCGCCGGGCTATAACGAACTGCGCGCAGCGATAACGAACTGCGCGCCGCTATATCGTCCGTCGCCGAACTATAACGCCCCGGCGAAGATCGTCGAGGTCGTTATGCCAGAGCGATGGTCGTTACGCAGTTAGCGGTTGGGTTAAGCGCGCGGGACTGCTCGCCTATGTCGTGCCACGGGTAAATCACCGCTCTCTGCTGTCCGCTGCATTTCTTCGCGAATTCGCATCCGCCGGTTCATGAGGTACGACGTCAAACCCACGCGCCGCCGCCGGTTGCCGCGCTCGTTGGAAGAGACGCAATAGGTGGTAGCTTGTAACAACTGCGCCCCACACGAATGCGGCCACGATACAAAGTTGCGCTAGGGCGTCATCGTTCGGCGGCACTGCCCACGCCGCGACGAGGAGCGTCGCAGTTGGAACGTAGCTTAAGAGTAGCTTCATCACCCTTCCCCGCCACCCAGCTCTCTCGTCTGGAACAGCAGCATCCCGACCGCCAGCGCGAACGTGACGTAGCAGATCGCGTACAGCGCGGCGATGCCGGTGTAGCTCCAGAGTTCGCTAACCTTGACCGCGCCGGTTTCGAACGCCGTGCCGGCGAGCGCGACTCGGCTGTAGATTGTCTTTTGTCGCAGGTCGAAATTCTCCAGATACGGCAGCACGATGCTGGCGAGGCTGGCGAGCCATTTGGTGATCGTCCCGCGGCCGGCGAGGGGGCCGGAGTCGAGCGGGTAGATGAATCGGGTGAGGTTGCCGGCGAAGTAAATGATGATGACCGCGGGCAGGTTCACGACGAGCGACAGGCGCGTGGAGATCGCCACGCTCACGGCGGCGAGCACGGAGATTTGCAGCCACATCAACACCAGCCCGGGCCACAGGCCGGCAAGGTGCAGCATGCGGAAGCCCCAGATCGTTCGGATCTCGCGCTCGTCCAGCGCGTTCGGATTGAGCTGATAGTCGCCGGGGATTCGCCACGCCAGCGAGATCGCGATGATCGCGCCGAGAATTGCGATCGCCATCGCGGCGGCCGCGATAATGCCCAGATATTTCCCGAGCAGCACTTCCCACTTGGCGACCGGCTTGCTCATCAGCGTGAGCATCGTGCGGTCTTCGATCTCCTCGTAGATCGATTTGCTCGTGGCGAACAGCGTGGCGATCAGCACCAGCAGCAGCACGATGTCCAGCGCCACCGCTTTGTACATGATCGTGTCTTCGCCGAGCGTGAAGAACGGCAGCATCGCAAAGATGATGATGATGGCGGCGCCCAAACCGATCAGCAGCGAATAAATCGGCTGGACGATCGATTCGAGAAACGTGTGACGGAGGATGACGAACGTTCGGTACATAAGCGGCGGCGATTGTCGAGTGAGCATGGGGAAATGCAAGAGGCGGCGAAGTAATCACCAATGACCAAGGATCAATGACCAATCAATGACCAAGCACGAATGACCAATTTGGGCATTGCTCATTGATTGGTCACTCTGACCTTGGTCATTGGTGCTTTTCCGCCTACATTCCCGCACCGATGATCCGCATCCTGCACCTTCACGACCGGCCGGCCGACTATCAGACCGGCGCTTCGATCGATGCGCTGCGGGCGGATGCTTCCGGGCAGTTCACGTCCGAAATCCGGGCGATCGGTCGCGGCAGCGATCATTCCACCGCGCTGGCGGCCGTGCTGGCGATGCGGCGATCGAATCAGCCACGATCTGATATGACGCACGCCTGGGGACCGAAAGCGCTTCGCGTCGCGGTGTTTGGCGGGTGCGAGCGGATCATTTATTCGCCGTCACACGATCCGCATCACCGCGAGATCGGCTGGCTGCGATCGATCATGAACTATCGCGATGTAAACGTCGTCTGCCCCACCGACACGGTCCGCCGGCGGCTCGTTGAGCACGGCGTGCCGATCGGGCGCACACATCTGATCCGCCCCGCGGTTGCGTTCGGAAAGGTGCGACGGCGACGGAACGACGCGCTACGCGCCGAGTTGGGGATCAAGCCCGACGATCGCGTCACGCTCGCGCCGGGCGAATCAACCCGGCCTGCCGATCACGAGATGTCCGTGTTCGCGGTCACGCTGTTGACCGTTCTGGATCCGCGCAACAAATTGCTCGTCTGGGGTCGCGGCCCGCACTCCGCTGCACTTCGACGATTCGCGAAGAAGCTTGATCGCCCGACGCTGATCGACGCGACGCACACGCTGCGTCGGCCGATCGACTTTCCCGATCTGCTCAGCGTCGCCGACGATGTGCTGATCACCGCGACCGGTTCGATCGCGACATTGCCGGCGTGCTATTGCATGGCCGCGGGGTTGCCGATCGTGACGCTGGTGAGCGAGACGATCGCTGAGTTGCTGGAAGATCGGCATACGGCATTGATGGTCGGCAAGCGCTCGCCACGGTTGCTCGCGCAACGATTGCTCGATGTGCGCGCCGACGCGAATCTTCAATGGGCGATCTCGGACATGGCGCGGACCGAAGCGTACGAGTTTTTCTCGATGTCGAGGTTCCTCGATCAACATCGGGCGATGTATCAACAGGTCGCGGAGGGGAAATCGGTGGAAGTTGTACAGAAGGCGCCGGGCGCGGGGTTGCGATTTCACGGGCGCGTGTAATCTCGATGAACGTTGTCATCCAGAGCGGTATTCCGCGAAGGATCTTGCTTCAGGTGTCGGGCTAGATCCTTCGCGGAGTACCGCTCTGGATGACAGGCACTTTCCGTTCAGTCGGAATTGCGCAAGTACGACGTCACGGTCCCCACTTTCGTGAATCCGAGCGACGCGTACAAATTATCTGCGGCTTCATTCGTCGGATTCACCGACAGCATCACGTGCTTGAACAGCGATCGCGCGCAGATCTCGAGCGCTCGGCCCATCATCGTGCGGCCGATTCCCAGGCGACGATATTTCTTGGCGACGTAGACATCATCGATCCGCCCGATCTCGCCGACCGACAGCACGCCCACGTGTGCGACGGGCTCGTTGTCGCGCAACGCGATCAGCGAATCCCAGTGCGGATCGTCCAGATGCATCATGGCGGCGTCCGCGAGCGTGGGTTCGTTCCATATTTCGGAGGCTTCTTCGGCAAGTTTGCGGGCGTGACGGAAACTGGCGCGGGATGGGATTATCTTCAGCCCCGCCACTTCGACGATCTTTGTCGCCACGCGATCGAGCCGCATCAGGTCCGCGGTTCGCGGCGCGAAGCCGCTCTGCTGCAAATATTCCGCGAGCGGCGCAGTCGTTTCGGACTTCGCGGATGGGTTCATCACCCAATGCCACAGTGTCGAACCGACTTCCGCGAAATGCGCCTGCGCTTGCGTGAGCGCGTCGGCGGGCGACATTCCATCTGGTAATGCGGCATCGAGAATGCAATTCGCATCGTGAATCTTCGGCAACTGCGCATTGTGGAAGGCCGTCCCGAAATCGAGCGGCGTTTCTTCTGACAGATGCCGCACGTAATCGCGCTCGGTCTGAATGAAATAACGCACGAGCGTTTCGGGCGACGCGGCCGGTGCGGTCGATTGAAGAATTGGCAGTGATGGCATTCGAACATTGTAGCGCGAAGGTTGATTGGCGGTAAATCGCCCGGTAGCGTCCGCAGGCATGAAGCTGTGTTTCTCAACGCTCGCCTGTCCGGAGTGGACGCTGGATCAAATCGTTCACGCGGCCCGCGAGAACAATATCGGCGGCGTTGATTTTCGAGGCTTGGGAGCCGAGATCGATGTCACCAAACTTCCGGCGTTCAACGAGGGACTGAGCGAGACGCTTAATCTGTTTCGCCGGAATGACCTGCAGATGCCGTGCCTGAATACTTCGGTGACCCTGGTTTCGCCGCCCGATCGATGGACGGCCATGCTGGAAGAATGTCTGCGCACGGCGGAGCTGGCGAGCAAAACCGAGACGCGATTCATGCGGATCTTCGGCGGAGCGGTGCCGAAGGAAATGTCGCGCGAAGAAGCGCGGGCGATGGGACATCGGCACCTGCGCCAGCTCACGAAAATCACCTTGCCGCTGCGCGTTCAGATTCTGCTGGAGACGCACGATCAGTGGACGACGTCGGCGGAAGTGCTGTCGATGATCGGCGAATTCGACTCGGCCGAGGTGAGCGTGCTGTGGGATCTTCAGAATCCATTCCGCCGTGGCGAAACGCCGGCGGAAACCGTTCGCGCGCTGGGCGATCGGATTCGTCACGTTCACGTGAAGGATTGCCTCGCCCCGCCGCCGGGGGAGACGAAGGCCGTGCCGAAGTTCCTGGGCGAAGGCGACGTCCCAATCGTCGAATGCGTCAAGGCGCTGCAATCGATCGGTTACGAGGGCTGGTATTGCCTCGAAGCCGAGAAACGCTGGATCGCCAGCACGCAGGAACCGGCAGAAACTATCCCGCAGTTTGCGAAATTCATGCGGCAAATTTAGTCGCGATCGGTTTGCACGATGAACGTGGCCGGGCCATCGTTATCAATGGAGACGATCATGTCGGCGCCGAATTTGCCCGTGGCGACGGGAACGCCCAGCGATTTCACGACGTCGACGAAGCGATTGAACATGACACGGCCGGCTTCAGGATCGGCCGCGCCGTCGAGTGACGGCCGACGACCCCTGCGCGTGGCGGCGGCGACGGTGAAGTTGCTGACGAGCAGGATCGAACCGCCGATTTGTTTCACATCCTGATCGAAATGCTTGCCACCTTCTGCGCTGCGAAAGATCCGCAGCCCGATCAGCTTCTCAGCCATCCAGCGGATTTTTTCGTCCGTGTCGTTTCGTTCGACGGCGGCAAGGACGACCAGCCCCTTTTCGATTTCGCCGACAGTCCGATCATCGATGGTAACGCGACCGCTCGTGACGCGCTGAACGACGGCGATCATGCGCACCTCACGCCAAACGTGCGAGAGGGTGTAATGCGATCGATGCGGACGCGGACTGCGTCACCCGTTTGCAGGGTTGGATCTTCAACATGCACATCAAAATATCGCTCGCACCGACCGTGATGCATTGGGGACGATTCATCGGCGTTGCGTTCGACCAGGATTTCGACTTCGGCGCAGATGAATTGAGATCGGAATGCGAAATCGCAAGAGGCCGCGCGGGCGGTTAGGATTTGGATGCGGTTTTTCACGGTGCGCGGGTCGACGAAATCGTTCGACCACCGGGCAGCGGCGGTGCCGGGTCTGGGGGAGAACGGGAACGCGTGAATGTGGATGAACTTGGCGCGGCCGACGACCTCGAGCGTCTGATCGAACTCCTCGTCGGTTTCGCCCGGGAAGCCGACGATGATGTCGGTGGTGATGGCCGGGCGATCGAACGCTTGGTTCACCTGGTCGATCATTCGCAGGAAATCATCACCCGAGTATTGTCGGTTCATCCGGCGGAGCAGCGCGTCCGATCCGCTTTGAAGCGGCAGATGGAAATGTGGGACGATTTGCGGATGAGATTTCAGGGTCGCGATCAACGCTTCGCTGAGATCGCCTGGTTCGAGACTGCTAAGCCGCAAGCGGCGGAGACCGGGGACGCGCGTGCATAGGGCGTCGATCAGCTTGCCCAGCTCGCATTGCGTGTCGGCGGGTTGTCGTCGACGAAGTGCGGTCGGTTGACCGAACGCGCCGAGGAAGATGCCGGTGAGGACGATCTCCTGGTGCCCTGCTTCAACCAGTCGTGACGCTTCTTCGACGGCATCGTCGATCGGTTTGCTCCACAGCGCCGGCCGCAGGTTGGGGATGATGCAGTACGTGCAATGCGCGTCGCAGCCGTCCTGGATTTTCAGGAACGCGCGCTGATGTCCGGTGTGCCGATCATCGAGCAACGGTAATGAAGTCGCGCCGAATCGATTATTCTTCTTGACGAACACCCGTCCGTGTGGCTTACTATCGCTTGGCAGCTCCGGCCCAGGGGTGCCAGCCCGGAGATTCATAATACCTTCATCCCGAATCGACCCTTGGGCAGGCGAGTGAGTTGCTGGCTGCAACGCAACCGGCAGTTGGTTTTGCGGATCGACGATGGTGTCTTCCGCCTGCCATTGCGCAAGCAACCGCGTGAGTTCGCCGGCGACGTCATCCATGTGGGTGAGAACCGCATCGACGCCCGCCAGGCTTGAAGCTTCTTCCCTATTACTGGTTGCCCAGCACCCGGTCACGATGATGCGCCCGCGGCTTTTTGCGTGCGCTTCGTCGGACCCGATGGAGTGAGCCCCCTTGGCTTCGCCAATGGTCGCTTCGGGGAGCACCGGAAGTCGAATCAAACGGCGAGTCGACTGCCGGCTCTTCGAAGCGGCCTCCATCGTGACCGAGCAGCTATTGACGATGCGAAGATCGGCAAGTTCAGGTGAATCGGTTTGAAGCAGCCCGCGCGAACGCAACAGCGTGGCGATCTGCTCGCTTTCGTACTGGTTGACCTTGCAGCCGAGAGTTTGGATCAGGAACGTTTTCATGAAAAATTCGCCGCCGGTCGCAAATACCGCTTCAGACACACAACTGTGAAGCGACCGGCGGCTTATAAACTTTTGCACGTTCGCCTTACCGGACGTGTCCCGCTTGTGCCGCGGAACCTACAATGTTGAACCGCTTGGCGCTTAAGGTTACATCATACAGAGACTAACGACCTGGAGTTTACACTAATGGCCAGTGCCAAATTTGCCTGGGGAATCGATGTCGGAAACCGCGCGCTCAAGGCGGTGAAGCTCGTGCGGGAAGGCGACGGCGTGCGCATCGACGACTTCGAGGTCATCGAGCACGAAACCGTACTCTCCAACGCCGGCGACAATCGCGAACAGCTCATCACCACCGCGCTCGCCAGCTTCGTGCAGCGCCACCCGATGAAGGGCGGATTTGTTGGCGTCGGCGTGAGCGGACAATCCAGCTTCGCGCGGTTCATCAAGCTGCCGCCAGTGGAGCCGAAAAAGATCCCGGAGATTGTTCGATTCGAAGCCATCCAGCAGATTCCGTTTCCGCTGGACGACGTCGAATGGAGCTACCAGCTTTTCCAGCATCCGGAATCGCCCGATATCGAAGTCGGCATCTTCGCGATGCGCAAAGAACTGGTGAACCAGCACATCAAGTACTTCACCGATTTCGATCTGAACGTCCAGGTCGTTCAGATGAACCCGCTGGCCGTTTACAACGCGCTTCAGCACGACGGGCGGTTTGATTCCGGCACGACGATGATCATTGATCTCGGGGCCGAGAATACCGACCTGCTCATCGCCGACAACGAAACGATCTGGATGCGCTCGATCCCGATCGGCGGAAACAACTTCACCGAAACGCTGGTCAAAGCCTTCAAGCTTCCTTTCGCGAAAGCAGAAGAGCTGAAGCGCAACGCGGCCACGAGCAAATACGCTCGCCAGATCTTCCAGGCGATGCGCCCGATCTTCGCCGACCTCGTCGCCGAGATTCAGCGCTCGGTCGGTTTCTACGCGTCGGTGCATCGCGATTCGCGAATCAAGAAAGTCCTGTCGCTCGGCGGGACGTTCCGTCTGCCGGGTTTGCAGAAGTATTTGCAACAAAACCTTCAGATGGATGTCGAACGATTGGACAGCCTCGGCGCCGGCGCGCCCGCTGATCCGAAACTCGTGCCGACCTTCAACGAGAACATGCTGTCCGTCGTCAGCGCGTATGGCCTGGCCCTGCAGGCGCTGGGCGATACGAAGGTCACCAGCTCGCTTCTCCCGGCCAAGATTCGCCGGGAGAAGATGTGGAAGGAGAAGACCAAGTGGTTCGCCGCCGCCGCCGCCCTGTTCGTCGTCGGCACCGGACTGGTCGCGGCCAAGTGGTTGTTCCTGGATTTCCAGCAGACGAACAACCACAACTCGTACTCACCAAAGATCGAGGCCGTGAAAGGTCCCGCGATGGCGCAAGACCAGCAGTGGTCGACCATCGAAGGCGCCGGCGGCGAAGACCGCACGAAAGTCGCGGACCTGCGGAAGCTGGATGCGTATCGCGAGATGTGGCGGAATTTCACCGTCGACCTCTACACCGCGCTCCCGATGCCGCCCAAGGAAATTGTCGGCGGCGATCCGACGCAGGTGAAAAAGATTCCGCGCAGCAAGCGGAAGATGATCCTGATCAACAACTGGACGACTCGCTACGTGCCCGAAGCGCAGTTGGAACAGATCGTGAAAGCGCCTGATTTCGCCCGGTATGCCGACGGCTCGGGACAAAACCTCAATGCGCCGCCCGCGGGCGATCCAGGTGCAGCGGCGCCCGCATCGCCGGAATCAGCGGCGCTGGGCAACGGCGTGATCTCGCCGACGTCGCGCGGCTTCCTCATCACGCTGCGATGCACCACGCCTTACGACGCTGCGCTCGATCCCGGCGGACTGATCGAAAAAGAGTTCGTCGGCAAGCTGATGAACATCAAGCCGGACGCGTCGCACCCGAAGATGGAGTACGCCGTCGCTCGCGTCGCGCAAGTGCAGGCGCGTCGCGTGAAGATGAACCCGGAGCGGCTGGCCAAGTTGAAGCTTGAATTCGAGGCCGCCGCCAGAGCGGTGGAGATGCAGCAGAACAAGGCCAACGGTGGACAGCCGACGGCGCCAGATGGTCAGCCGGGCGTTCAGCCCGGTGGCGTGCAAGGTGGACCGGTGGGCGCGCCGCCGTCGGTGTTTCGGCCGAATCCCGGCATGGTGCCGCCCGCCGGTGGTGCGGCTGTGGTCGATGCCGAGGCGTATAAAGATCCGGTGCTGGGTGAATCGGTGATCGACGATTGGGAATTCACGCTGCTCATCGCGGTGACGTTGGATCCGCCCGTCCCCGCCGCCGCCGCGCCGGCGCCGGGTAGCTCAGCCGACGCTCGCTGATCCGCCGCCGGATTTCGCGCACGCTATCGACGATTTCGTGAGGCACTGAAATGAACGCTGTAATGGACATCGCCAAAAAAAATCTGCTCAGCATCATCTGCGTCGTCATCGCGATCCTCGCGATGGTCGCGGTCTTCGTCTGGCCGCTGCCCGGCAAGTTCGCCGAGATCCAGGCGAAGGCCGATGCGCGCAAGGCCGAGTACGAATCGCTCAGCAACCTCGCGCGCAAAGAGCGGAAACTTCCCGCCACCGATCTCGCCGGCACCGAACAGAAGGTGCTCGGCGGTTTCCCGACGCAGGCCGTGATCGAAAAGGGCAATCTGCTCATCAGCGAGATCACCACGCAAAGCAAGTCCGTTCAGGAATCGGCCGCCAAGCTCAACGAGCACCAGTTGCTCGTACGCGATTCGCTGCCCACGCCCGGCACGTCGGTGTCGTACAAGTACCAGCAGGAATATCAACGGGTGATGGATTTCGCGAATCCCGATCCGGCCATTCGCAACCAGACCATCGCCGTGAGGATCCTGAAAGCAGGCGTGCCGCCAACCGAGGCGGATATCACCGTCGAGAAAGAGCGCCGCAAAAAGGAAATTGAAGACAACGAGCTGATCCCCGGTCAGAACGATGCGCAGGTCGCGGCGCGGGTTGCACAGATGGAAGCGACGATCGGCGAGACGCTGCGATCAGAGATCGCCACCAAGTCGAACATGTACATGAACCCAGACGCGATGGACATTTATCCCAACGTGCTGGGCGTTTCCGAGCCGCCCAAGGCGGAGCCGATCTACTACTCGCAGCTCGGCCTGTGGGTGCAGCAGGACGTGTGCAGCGCTCTCGCCGCCGTGAACGCGGCAACCAACGCGGCTGCTGCTGCCGCCGATCCGAGCCGTCCGACCGGAATTCTCACGTCGGCGGTCAAGCATCTGATCAAAATCGACGTCAACGAAGACTCCGGCAAGACCAGCGGCGGG
>JACMJD010000492.1 GCA_014380825.1 Phycisphaerae bacterium
TCGATGTGCGAGTAGTCGTCGAAGTCGATGATGCCGTTAAGATCCGCGTCGCCGGGGGGTCGCAACGATTCCCGTGACAACAAGCGTTAGCGGTCCTCGTGCCATTGCGCCAGGCAGATCCTCACCGCGAGCTGATCATCATTGAGTATGTTCATCTGGCTTCCTTCGCCCGATTCCGTTTCACAGAGCGTCTTGATTTCGTTGTGGATCCAGGTTCGCTCTCAGTTGGCGTTCTGCATTGATCATTCTGCATTCTGCATTGGCTCCGCCTGCCCTGAGCACTGGCGAAGGGTCCCTAATGGCATGTAGTTAACGGTTTCTCCGCTGGTTTGTCATACGCGTTCGCAGCACGTGGCGCGGCGCGGTCGATCGTCAATGGCGCGTACTTCGCCAGGTGTTTGGGGTGGCCTGGAATAGTTTGCAACCGCTTGTGATAGAAGTGCTCGTTGCTAAACGCGATCAGGTCGCTGTTGCGCGAACGGTAGTGAACGTCCAGATATGCTTCATGCACATCGAGATTCAGCACAGCCGCCAGTAGATCTTCAGTTTGCGCCTGTTGCGATTCGAACATCTGCTGGCCGGACTCCAGCTCACCGTCTTCATCGGTACTGACCACGGCGGATTCAAAAAACCGTGTGGGGGGCAACTGCTGCGGATCACCGGCGATCACGACGCGGCGCGCACGCGTGAGAACCGGCAGCGCTTCCTCAAGCCGGCATTGCGAGGCCTCGTCGAATATCACCACGTCGAAGATCGGCTGTCGCGCAAAGAGCTGCGCCACCGTCTCAGGGCTGGCCATCCAGATCGGGCGCAGGTCGAACAGCGGGTCACCGCCATCGATGGATCTGCCCAGCTCGATCACCCGACGCAAGCGCATCGCCCGCTGACCCGACATCGTGAAGCGTCGCTTTACGTCGGCGCCGAGCGTGTTCAAGCGGCTGCCTGTTGAGGCTAGCAATCGTTCCTTCTGTACGCCGAGCCAGCGGTGCAGGATGGAATCTCGTACCAGCGACTTCTTGTGCCCATCCAACTGTGCATATCGATCGAAAGCTGTTCGCAGATTGCGCTCATCGAGCGCCTGCAGTTGTGGGCTCGCATCCAAGCGTCGCGTGATCTCGCCGCTCAATACCGCACGGCGCATGGCAGCCAGTGCTTCATCAGGCGCGACCGAATGATCAATCATGAGGTTCGCCGCACTGGATAGCGCGTGCGGCAACTGTTTTGAACCTTCCGTCACACGAATCACGTCTTCGACTGTCCCAACCGAATGTGTCAATGACGTGAGCACTTCGCCTGCTGAAGCATTCGCTAGGACGGCCTTTTGCTGCGTTGCAATCCAACTCCGCGAGAATACCGGCTCGCCCTGCAAACCATCGCTCAATCAACGCGTGAGCCCGTGGCGCAGATTTCTCAAGCCCGCGAACAAATGATTCCGCGACCGTCGATTCGACCAGCGCGCGCCCGAGCGTGGCACGCAGTGGGCGAAGCGTTACGTCAGATTCGGCGTCACTGAGAAGCGATACGACCGCAATGTTCTCGTTAACCTTGCGGTCGATGACGTCATCGTCGGGGAATCCACTCGCTGATCTCTCCATCGCGCCGAGCTCCTGCAAGACCGGCACGACGATTTTGCGATCTTTCACCCCTTCGAGAAATTTCTTCGCACGCGTTGCGTTTTCCACCGACAGCGTGTGTCCATATTCACGCAGCACGGCGGCGGCGGCGCTCTTCTTGCCGAATTGCAGGAATGCGTGCCATTTATCGGCGATTTCCAGATAGGCATTGAGCGCGGCGAGCTTCGTCACGATCGCCTGAACTTCCGGCAGTCGCTCGCGCACGACGCTGTATAGTTCGACATCCAGAGGCGCACATAAAATGCGCGCGACGATCGGACGAATCTCATTGATCCGCGCCAGCGCCTTTTTCACCACGGCCGCATCTTTGCACGCCCAACGCGAGCGCGACTCGGGCGACGCCTGACTGAGCACCTCCGGAAGCCGCTGGGCTAACTCTACGCGCTTCGTCCCCTGCTCGGGCAACTGTGCATCATCATCTGCGGCACGGGCAAGGTCCATCAGTTCGCCAAGCGATTGGCGCAATTGTGCCATCGGTCGACGTAGAAATGCTTGCAGGTCAGTATTCGCTGCCGCCCTCCATGGGTTGTTCGCAAAGTCGGATTCGTACGCGCGGCGGAACAACTCACCCAGCCCGGCCGTCTTTGTGCGGTACTCGGCAAAGTTTAGCTTCGATAGCGCCGTATCGAACTTCCATTGATTTTCTGGCAGCGACAACCACTGGCGCCGGAGTGGTACGGGAGGATGAAGATCGACGGCGGCTGGAAATGGTTCAAGCTGTTCACCGATCGCCGCGCGAGCCAGAACCGCTGGAACGACATCATCAAGCGAGAGGAACAGAAGGCGGCCGGCGTGACGACGCCAGCGATGGAACACATCGATACTCCGATCGAGCAGCACAAAGCCGACTATCTCAAGGCACTCAAACCCCTGGTGTCGCCCGAGCATCACGCCATCGTGACGTTCATGCTGGACAAGCTGATCGCCGAGACCGGCTGGAAACGCCTGTGCGACCTGAGCAGCGATTCCCTGCGGTCGGCTGTTGAGCAGATCAAGGCCAAGGGCAGAACGACGAGCTACGCCAACAAGTTCATCAGTTCGCGCACTGGCTGATGAAGGAAAGACGCCTCGGCGCCGACCCGTTCGACAACGTGAGTCGGTCGAACATCCGCAAGGCCGCGAAGAAGCGGGCCCGGCGAGCACTGGAAGATGCCGAATCGTTCGCCCTGATCGATGCTGCTCGCGAGGATCGCCAGTTGAAATACATGTTTGCGATGCTGGCCGGGCTCCGTCGCGAGTATCTGGTCACGCTCACCTGGGGCGACGTGAAGCTGAACGCACCGATTCCGTTCATCCAGCTCCACGAAGAGCAGACGAAGAATGCACACTCCGATGTGCTGCCGTTGCACCCGCGGCTCGTGACGGTGCTAAAGGCACTCCCGGAGGGCATGCCAGCCAAGCGGGTGGTCGATAGCGTTCCGGATGTGAAAACACTCGTGAAGGATCTGCGAGCGGCTGGCGTTGCCCCTGTGGACGAGCGGGGCCGTCGCGTCGACTACCATGCGCTGCGTCACACGTTCGCGACAAACCTCGACCGCACCGGCTCGACACGCGCGACCAAGAAGGCGCTCATGCGTCACGCGGACGCGGACGTGACCGACGGTTACTCGCACGCGCACCTGGCCGAGATGCACGCGGCGGTCTGTCGGCTGCCTGATCCGATGATCGCGATCGTCAAAGTTGAATCTGCGATCAAGACGGGTACGAGCGGAGAAGTTAGCGGCAACTTGCGCAGCGGGTCACATACGGGTCACGGCTCGGATGCGCATCGAAACACATTGAAATAGCAAACGCACATTTCCGATGATGCTGAATCATTCACGCCCGCTGAGTCAGAACGCGAAGATGGAACGCATGGAAACGCACTGAAACACACTGAGTTGATCGATAGCGCAAACCGGGATAGCATCGAAAATTCAGGGCCGGATACCCAAGCGGTCTAAGGGGACGGATTGCAAATCCGTTATTCGTGGGTTCGAATCCCACTCCGGCCTGTCACTTCACCGACTCTAAACTCTGTCCAACGCTGTAGCCGCGCCCGGCGCGGGTTCGCGTATAATCCGCCGCATTGATGGAAAGTGTTCCCGCGAAATCTCAGCCGGTTGATCGGGAAATTCCGATCGAGCACGCCGACCCCGATTGGTTCCGCAAGCCCACGCCGCGCGAGCATCGCATCGCGGCGGCGCTGTTTATTTTCTTCGGCGTGTTCTTCGTGTTGATGTTTTTCGTGCTGAGCGGTTGGTGGTTCCGATGGGTGATCGTGGCACTGGGCGTGTATTCGACGATTCACGGCGCTCGACACGCGCGTGACTCGCGACACGCACCGAGGGCGGAATAGGCATGTCTTCAATCTCCTGGGACTCCTTCGAGCGCTATCGCCAGAAAGGCCTCGATGCGCGCCGCGCGGGTCAGTGGGATTCGGCGCGGATTTATCTGCTGGAAGCGGCTCGGTCGATGCTCGAACTGAGCAAGCAGGCGCAGAGCGAAGAGCTGCGCGAGGGCCGGCGGGAGATGGCGAATAAACTGCTTGAGCTGGCGCGCGATTCGGATGAAGCGAAGCGCGAGAATCGCAAATCGACAGGCACGAGTCGCAAGCCATCGAGCGCGGCCGAGTCATCGGAAAACGAAGACGGCAAGAACGCGTCGGACTGGATCGTGCGCGAGAAACCGTCGATCAAGTTCGACGATGTGGCCGGCCTGGATGATGTGAAGGAAGACATCCGGCTGAAGATGATCTATCCGTTCCAGCACCCGGAATTGGCCGAGCGATTCGGCGTGCGTCCGGGCGGCGGTGTGCTGCTTTACGGGCCGCCGGGGACGGGAAAGACCATGCTCGCGCGCGCGACGGCGGCCGAAGTCGACGCGACGTTCTTCCGCATCTCGCCCGCCGACATCATGAGCAAATGGGTGGGCGAGGCCGAGCAGAATATTAAAAAACTTTTCGATGCCGCGACGGCTGAGCCGCGCTCGATCATCTTTATCGACGAGATCGAATCGCTCGTGCCGGCGCGGCGCGACGAAGGTTCCAGCGTGATGCAGCGCGTCGTGCCGCAGCTGCTTCAGGGCATGGAAGGGTTCGACAAGAAGAACGGCTCGCCGATCCTGTTCATGGGCGCAACCAACGTACCGTGGCAGCTCGATCCCGCAGTGCTGCGGCCAGGAAGATTCGACGAAAAGATTTACATCCCGCTGCCCGATTGTGAAGCGCGACGAAAGCTGTTGGACATTCATCTGGGCAAGCGCCCGGTCGACGACGCGATCGACCTGAACGACTTGGCCAAACGACTCGAAGGCTTCAGCGGGGCCGATATCAAGTACATCTGCGACCGCTCGGCCACGATTCCGTTTTTGCAATCGGTCGCGACCGGACAAGAAGGCGAGATTACCGCGAAGATCATCGACAACGTGCTGGCCGACACACGAATGTCGGTTACGAGCGACATGTTGAGACGGTTCGACGAATGGGCGAAACAATCACAATGAGCAACGATCCAAATCGCATGATGTCGTTCCCGATCACGACCACGTTCACGATCGAAGGCTACCGCATCCGCCAGTATCTGGGCGTCGTCCGCGGCATCACCGTTCGCGCGCCGACGATCTCGCAGGGAATTCTCGGCGGCCTGAAGTCGATCATCGGCGGGACGATTGGGTCGTACACCGAAATGTGCGAACAGGCGCGGCAGCAGGCGTACGACCTGCTGATCGATCACGCCCGCGCTCTCGGCGCGAACGCGATCGTCGGCCTGCGATATGACGCATCGGAAATTGGCGGTAAGACGAGTTCCGCGACGGAAGTGTTGTGTTACGGCACAGCCGTTGTGCTCGAACCAGAGACCTAACCAATAACGAATAACAACGAACCAATAACCATGGTCACGTTCCGTCGCGCGATTTCTTTCGGCGCACCGATCCTGCGGTGAACGCGACGTCCGCGATCGGCATCGCGCTCTGCATCATCTTCCAACGCGTGGCGAACCAATGCGGATCGCGGCGATACTCTTCGATCGTCGCTAGAGAAAACTGGCGGCCACACTCCGGGCAGCGGTGCCCGTCGGGCAGTCCGACCAATGTGTAACCACAGTGGATGCAGAATGGATCTTTGCGATGCTGGACGATCGTCTTGACCGACTTGATCGCCGCCGCCGTGGGCAGGGCGACGATGATGATCAGCGGCTTCCAGAGCATCACCGCAAGCTGAAAATATCCCGGCCGGAACGGGAGCAAGATCAAACCGACGAGTGCCGCGCCGGCAGGCACGGTGTAAATCCATCGCCAACCGAGATGCTTCGCGACGTCGCTTGCCGAAGGCGTCCACCAAGGAACGTCCTCCCCGGGCCTGGCATCCACCGCATGCGGCGATGCCGCCGAAACGGGCGGCGCGACGAAGAAACCGTGACGTGTTTTGGGACTCGACACAACGAAAAGATTACCAAATTTCGGGAGCGATTGCCGCAATGACTCTCGATCCAGCTACGCAGCCCGCGTCGGTTGGAAGACGCGAATGCAGTTCCGATTCGCGCTCTTCGCGTCGTACAGAGCTTGGTCCGCAGCATTCAGGAGCTGCGGAAGCGTCAGCACTCCATTCGCTTTACTGCGTTCGGCGACGCCGATGCTGAGGGTGGGTTGGTGATCCAGGTTCGCGATCGCGCTGCTGAAATCCATTGCGGCAAATGCCTGGCGAACCTTGTTCACGACTTGCTGGGCCTGCGCGATTCCTGTTTGCGGCAACGCGATGACGAATTCATCCCCGCCATATCGAAATGCTAAATCAGTTTTGCGAAGCGTGATCCGCACGCAGTCGGCGAACGCGCGGAGCATGTGATCGCCTGCGGCGTGACCATGTGAATCGTTGATCGTTTTGAACTTATCCATGTCGATCATCACGACCGAGAGCGGATGGCCGTGACGTTCGCTCAGCGCTACTTCGCGTTCGAGCAATTGTTCGAGCGAGCGTCGGTTATACAAACTCGTCAGCACGTCGGTCATGCTCTGCTGTTCAGCGTCGGAGAGCATGTTGAGCATAATGAGCGACGAGTGGGCCGCGTTCACGTAGGTTTGCGCGAGCTGCTTGAGGTCTTCGGTCCAAGTGGCGTCGGTGGGCAGCAGCATGTGGACGAGAATCTGTGCCTTGCGGGCGATCGCGAACGGAATGCAGAACGCCGGATGGGCGGCCGACAAATTCAACGATGCATCAAGCGCGCATCGCACGGGCGAACCAATCGGCCGAAAACACTTCGGGAGATTCTGCCGCAGGCACGGACACAGCGCGGTCTCCATCTCGCTGACTGGACTGCTCGGGTTGAGAACATTCTCCGGCCAGCACGCGCGAATTTGCGTCGTGGGAACGGCCTCTGGCTCATGCGACAGAATCACCAGGCCCGCGAGATTCAATTCAGTTCGCAGATAGTGCGCCAGCGCCGCGAAGATTTGTTCCGGCTTGCCGGCGCCTTGGATGGTCTGCCAGAACTCAAGGAGCTGATTGACGACCCGCGTTCGATCCGCGATGACGCGCTTCGCCTCGTCATTCAGCCCGCCAGCGCTGGCACCCGAACCGCGCAGCGTGGCGATCAGTCGGCTTAGCGGTGATTGACCGGTTCGCGTCACAGCATGTCCCCGCACAAGGCGGTTAATCGGTACATCCGGCAAAACCCCTCTGAATTGCTATCGGGCGAAAACACGGGCGGCTGAATATCGGGCAGTCGTGGTGTTCTAAGGCCGGCATTTGTATTAGCGGACGCTGCCGCCTACATTCATGACATGGCTGACGATTCGACGCCCAATCCGCAAGCACTGCCCGGCGAGGCTGACCAGGAATTCGCCAGTCTCACCGGGATCGCGGCGATTCTTTCGTCCACGCTCGATCTGCGTGAGGCGTTCGGTAAAATGATGCAAATCATTTCTGAGAAAGTGAATATGCGCCGCGGCACGCTCGTGATGCTGGACGAATCCACCGGCCTGCTGCGCACCGAAGCGGCGGTGGGAATGGCGCCCGATCAAATCGACCGCAATCGATTCGCGCTCGGTGAAGGGATCACCGGAAACGTCGTAGCGACCGGTCGGCCACGCATCATTGCTGATGTGCGCAGCGATCCGGACTTCCTCAATCGCACCGGCCGACTCAACCCCGACGAGGCGGACGTGCGTGTCAGTTTCTTGTGTGTCCCGATCAAAAACGAAGGCCGCACCATTGGCGCGCTCGCGGTCGATAAGCCCTTCGTCTCCGATGCTCAACTGCGGGCCGACCATGTCTTTCTCGACATCGTCGCCGCGTTTCTGGCGCAGGCGATTCAGATCAATCGCATGGTGATGCAGCAGAAGGAAAAGCTGCTGGAAGAAAACGCGCAGCTCCGCGCGCAGGTGCGCGACCGCTATCGCTTTGAAAACATCATCGGTGACTCGCCGGCGATGCACGAAGTCTTCGCGACGGTGGGGCAGGTTGCCAACAGCCGCGCAACTGTGCTGCTGCTGGGTGAGACCGGCACGGGCAAGGAGATGATCGCCAAGGCGATCCACTACAACTCGCCGCGAAAGGACAAGCCATTTATCCGAGTGAACTGCGGCGCGCTGACGGGCA
>JACMJD010000493.1 GCA_014380825.1 Phycisphaerae bacterium
GACCAGTTGCCGCTGACCTTGTATTCGAATCGCCCAGCGAATCCGAAGTTGCCGGCGGGCGTGTCCTGGAAGCTGGCGTTGTTGCTGTTCGCGCCGTCGGTCGCAGCAACTTCCGCGCGAACGTCGTCATCCGTCCCGCCGCCGTAGATCAGGCTCACGCCCTGCACACGATCGGTGTTATTTCCGCCGAGCACCGCATCCACCAGCGACCGCTCGACCGCGAGTTGATTCGTGAACGGGACATCCTTTTCGTGAAACACGCTCTCCTTGAACTGACCGATCTTCAAATTCCATTGCGGAGCGAAGTGATAAGCCACCCAGGAATCGAGGAGCGACGTAACGCCGTCGGTGCGGCTGACGTCCCAGACGAAGCTGTACGTCAAGTCTTTCGTGAACACATTGCCGTCGAACCGCAGGCGCATGCGACGAATTTCAAATCCGCTTTCGGTGTTGTCGTCGGTCCCGCCAGTCCCATTGACGTAACTGCCGACATAGCGAAATTGCGTCTGTAATCCCGGGCGAACCAGGAATGCATCATCGTCGCTCTTAATGAAGAAGCCCTGGTCGTAGCCGGCCAGCAGTCCCGTGGCGGCAAGGAACTGGCTGCGACGCTGCGAATCTTCCAACATTCGATCAACGATGGCCGTTGCGTCAGCGTTCTGCTGCGATTGATGCCGCTGTTTCGATTGAAGCGTCGCTACCTGTTTCTCAAGTTCGGAGATCTGCCGTTGTAGATCATCGGTCGTCGGCGCCTGCGCAGCCGCGGTGCCCCCAAACATGCAAACAGAAACTACCAGAGCTGCGCGGCAGGTCATTGGTCGTTAGCTACGGGTTCCGTAAAACAGTTGCAATATCCGCAATGGAAGCCAACAATCTGCCGATGTCAGCCCGTCGGTTTTTCGCCCCAGTTTTAACAGCAATGACCGTGGCCGTTTCCGCATTAATTGCAGTTGACCGATTCTCCTTCGCGCAAGATGCATCGCCGCCACTGTCCGGCACTTCAGGCAAGGCGTTCAGAGCAGTAGAAGACCAGAAGCATCTGCACAACGCGTACATTGTTACCGATCAGGTGATCTCCGGCGCGCAACCCGACGATGACGCCGCATTCCAGGCACTGCGCGATCTTGGGGTCAAGACGATCATCAGTGTCGACGGCGCAAAGCCCAACGCCGAGCTGGCGCACAGGTACGGCATGCGCTATATCCATCTGCCGATCGGTTACGACGATGTGCCCGCCGAGCGTGGGAAAGAGATCGCCAAAGCGATCGAGGAGATGCCGGGGCCGATCTACGTCCACTGCCACCACGGCAAGCATCGCTCGGCCGCTGCGGTTGCGGTCGCGTGCGTGATGAGCGGGCAGCTCAAACCCGAGCAGGCGGAATCGGTGCTCAAGACGTTTGGCACTGGTGCAAATTACACGGGGCTGTGGAAGGCGGCGCGGGACGCAAGGCCGGTGGGTCAGCAATCGCTCAAATCACTCGATGTGACGTACGTCGAGTACACGAAACTCAGCGAGCTGGCCGCGTCGATGGTTGCCGTCGACCAGCGCTTCGATCACTTGAAGCTTGCGCAGAAGAACGGCTGGCGCGCGCCCGCCGATCATCCGGACATCGATCCGCCGCACGAAGCATTGCAGATGCAGGAACACTTCCACGAAATGGGCCGATTAGACGAGATCGCATCGCGACCCGCTGACTTCCGCAAGTGGCTCGTCGAATCCGACGATGCGTCCAGGTCCTTGCATGAAGCACTCAAGGCCTCGCCGATAAGTGTTCAGGCGGCTGACGCCGCATTCAATCGTGTGAACACCTCCTGTACCGCGTGCCACAAGGCGTATCGTGATTGATCGAATCGACTCGTCCTGTTTCCTTGTGATTCCTCGAAATTCTGTACATCCTGTTGTGCGCGCGTCAGTTCAACGAACGGGTGCTACATGTCGGATGCAACATCGACCAGGTTCTCCTGCGACGGGTGCGGGCGAACGTATGCATGGAAACAGCAACTCGCCGGCAAGCGGGTGAAGTGCAAATGCGGTTCGGCCATGACCGTGCCCAATGCGCCGCCGGAGCCGGAGTTTGATGCCGATGCGCTCTACGCGCTCGCCGATGCCGAGCGCGAGGCGGCGGCGAATGCGCCGTCGCAGCATCGGGTCGTCGAGCCATCGGCGCCCGTGAAAGCGGCGCCTGCGGCGCGCGGTTCCGCGATCCCGCGCGGCGCGGCCGGGATGGCACTCGGTTATCAGCGCGGCGCCACCGCACGCGAGATCGAACGCGGCAACAGCATCATCGACATGCCGCGCGATCTGTACGTGCCGCTCGCTTTGTTCATCGTCGGCTTGGCGATTTACGTCGCCTACTACGCCGTCCATTATCAGCTTCGCAGCTCCGCCATCGCGGGTGTGATATTCGGCCTGTTCCTGTTGACGATGTTCAAGGCGGCACTGCTCGTCGGCTTCGCGCTGGTGATGGCCAACCCGCTGGGCGTGAGCTTCGGCGGAATCTGGTCGGCGGTTCTGAAGCTCGCCGCGCTCGCGGTATTCTGTGACGGCATCACCACGTGGGTCGACGCAGGCGTGGAAAAGATGGCGGGCGGCGGCGGCGCGTTCGCGGGAATGCTGAGCTTTCCGGTGGCGCTGGCGATCTACTGGACGCTGTTGATCTACCTGTTCAGCATGGATCCGGGCGACTCGTGGATGGTGGTCGTCATCCTGTCGATCTTCGACTTCGTCGTCCGCTGGGTGATGTTGATGATCCTGCTCAAGATCGTCCTGAGCTGGGGCGGCGTAGCCCTGCCGGCAGGTGTCCCCGGTGGCGGCGGCGGCGGTGGCTCCAGCAGCATGTCCAGCGATTCACTCGCCGTCGAAGTGCAGGAGATGAAGGATTCAAACCAACTCGAGGAAGCGAAGAAATACATCGAAGGCGGCCGCCAGGAAATCCTGCGACCCAGCGTCGATGCGTGGTATGCGGCAGGCTGCAAGAACGTCTGGTTCACCGTCAGCCGCGACATCAACGGCCGCGGGACACCGGGCGGCGTGATCGTCGAGTTGCCGAAGGACAAGAAATCACGCGCCAAGTGTTACGCGATTCTCAAGGCGTACTACGACGGCGCGCAGATCGAATATGAAGACGAGGACGTGAAAGACACCGGCGATCAATACCTGTCAGTGGAGATTCGATCGTCGCACTAGGTCAGCAGCGTTTATGCTTGACGGGCTAAGCTAACACGGAATTGCGAATGCGCGCGTGCTCGTTGCTCTCGTCCTGGATCAGCTTCTGCCCCATCTCCGGCGGCGCCTGGCGGACGAATTCACAGCCAAGGCCGTACAGTCCATCCGCAAGGGGACGACAATGCATCACCACCGTGACGAAGAACAGCGGCGGCTTGCCGTGTTGGCGCGGCAGGCTGAGCACGAATTCCTGCTTCTGCTGAAGCGCGATCGACTGAAGCAGCCCGATGCCCGCCAGTGAGATGTCGCGCGTGAGCACGCTGTATTTTCGCCCGATGACACCGTCGTTCAGCACGCCGACCACGAGCTTCGAATTCACTTCCATGCGCACCGCGCGGCGCTTTTCATGCGCACCCAGATTGTTGCCCTCGCCGCGCAGCGCGCCGACGATCTCAGCAAAATCTTGAACTGACAGTTTCATGAAGTTCCCCGTGAGTTACTACATTTCTAGTATCGAGTTACCGCTGGGCTTGGCATGAAATGAAGTGCAGACAATTGCGTGAATCGCGTTTATCGGGCACACGCGACAGTGAGTGATGACAATGACTTAACGCAATTCCGCTTGGCTCCCGGGGACTGTTCGCTCACATCGCGGGTGCAAAATCTCTTGCCGCACCAACCCTGCATTTGGTATGTTCAACGCTGGCCCGTTCGAGGGGCCGACGGTCCGCGTAAAGGGCTTAGCCCGCTCGATCGTGTCAACAACATAGCCTTACTTCCTGCCCGATTTACGCGGACCTTCGGGCGCATAGGAAGGAAGGTTCCCCGATGAGCGACAACGTATCCCCGTTCGCGCAGCCTGCGCGATCTCTGCCGTCGCGCCCCAGTCTTGAGCATCTGAAGAACCAGGCGAAAGATCGCCTTCCGGATCTTCGTTCGAAAGATCCGGCAGCGCAACTAGCGCACGCGCAACTTCTCGTTGCGCGTGAGTACGGATTTGCAAGCTGGCGAAAGTTGAGAGCGTTCGTCGATGCCATTCACGATGTCGGCGAACGATTGATCCAAGCGGTGCGGCGCGGCGACGTGAACACGATGCGCGAGATTCTCGATCGGCATCCTGAGCTGGCCGACGCGACGACCGACATGAACGAACGGCTTCATCCGGTCGACACGCGAGCGATGCGCCTGATTCACGTCGCCATCTCCGAAAATCAACTCGAGGCCGCCCGGCTGCTGATCGCGCGCGGCGCGAATCTGAACGTTCGCAACGCCGATGGCCGACTGCCGTTGCACGATTGTTTTGAGCTGGGACGCGATGAGATCAAAGATCTGCTGCTGGCCGCCGGTGCGCAGGTCGATGTAATCGCGGCGACGGCGTTCGGCATGCGCGATCGACTGCGGGAAATTCTCGATGCGAATCCAGCCCTGACGAATGATCGCACGACAAATCTCACCCCGCTCGGCTGGTGCGGGTATGGCGGCGACGCATCGATCGCGCGGATGCTGATCGAACACGGCGCGATCGTCGATCGCCCGCCGTTTGATGAGCTGGCGTGGCAGTCGACGTCGCGCGTCGCAAACATTCCCGTCGCGCGCGAACTGCTGGACGCGGGAGCGAGTCCGAATGCGCAGGGTGTGGATCTCGAAACCCCGATGCATCTCGCAATCCGCAGTCACATGACTTCCGATCCGCACGACTTCGTTCGACTCCTGCTGGAGCGCGGCGCGGATCCGGCGATTCGCAACAAGTCCGGCCGGACCGTGCTGGACGAGGCGCTGGCGCAAGTCGGCGCGCCGATCGAAACGTATTTCCCGCGCGAGCGCGTCGGGACGAAACAGCTCGATCGCACGATCGAACTGCTGCGCAAGCAACCAACGGCGAACGATCAAACGTTGGTTGATGACTTCATGCGGGCCGCGGAGGACGGCCGCGGCGATGATCTGCGGCGGCTCCTGGATGCGCATCCGCATCTGCTGAACCGTCGCAGCTTCGACCTCTACGGCCAAACCGCGCTGCATAAAGCGGCGTGGCGCAATCGCGCCGAGTGCGTGCGGATGTTGCTCGATCGCGGCGCCGACGTGCGCATCCGCGATCGCGGCGACAACGCGTACGCCCTACACTTCGCCGCGGAGAACGCGGATCTATCGATCGTGCGCATGCTGGTCGAAGCCGGCAGCGATCGGGCGGGCGAGGACGATATGCATCTCGTCGGCGTGCTCGGCTGGGCGACGTGCTTTGCCCGCGTGCGCGAAGATGTGTCCGCGTATCTGATCGCCAACGGCGCGACGTTCAGCATCTGGTCGGCGATCGCACTGAATCGCGGCGATCTGGTGCGCGAGTTCGTTGCGCGCGATCGCGAATTGCTCAAGGCGCGGCTCAGCAAGAGCGATCATCGCCGCACGCCTCTGCATCATGCGGCGAAGACGAACCGGCCGGAGATGGTCGCGCTGCTGTTGGAACTCGGCGCGGATCCCACCGCGATGGATTCGCTCAACCAAAGACCGCTTGCCTTGGCGGGGAAAAACACCGATCGCCGGATCATTGATGCGCTGCTGGCGACCGGTGCGCCGCTTGACTTCGCCGAAGCGATCGCCGCCGAGCGATTTGATGCTGCCGAGCGACATCTCGCCAGCGATCCGGCCCGCATCAAGCCCGGCGGGCGCGACGAGCGCGCACTGGCGCTGGCGGCGCTTCAACAATCACCTGCGGCGGTGCGGTGGTTGATCGATCATGGCGCGGACATTAACGCGAAGGTGGTGATCTGGGACAAGCCTGCCGCCCCGCTGCATCTGGCGGTCGCCGATGGAAACGCTGAGATCATTCGGATGTTGATTGCCGCCGGCGCGGATCTGACGATTCGCGATGCCGAGTTCAACGCCACGCCCGCGGACTGGGCCGACCATTTTGGCCGGGCGGAAATCATTTCGCTTTTCACGTAACGCGTCGAACACATTGACGAAACGCAACGTAACAGGGGTGCCAGTTACGAACCTTCTTCACAAGATTCCGCACAAGTCGGATTTTTAACGCGAGGCCTTTATCATGCAGGATTCCAACGGACGTTCGTTCACTACTCCGGCCAACGGCACCATGCTTGGCCGGGCGATTTTGGAAGATACATCGCTGGAAGCTCGGCGAATCAACGTCACTTCCGGCACCGTCATCTATGAACCCGACGCACTGGCGGCGCACGTTCACCTGATCCATCGCGGCCAGGTGCGCACGTATCAGGTTGGCGAAAATGGCGCGAGCCGGCTGTGCGAGATTCTCGGCACGGACGACTGGTTCGGCGTCGCGGCGCTCGCCAACGCTGAGAGCTACGGCACCCGCGCGGTAGCGGTCGGCCCGACCGTGCTGACGGAAATCAAAGCGGATCGATTGCTCACATCGCTTTCGCGACGACCCGAATCGCTCGTGGAATTGAGCCGGCAACTCGCGCAGCGCCTGCAAAACGCGCGCGAAGAATCCGCCGAGCTGATGTTCCGCGATACGAACCAGCGGCTGATTAACGCGCTCGTTCGCTTCGCACGATCGGCCGCTTCCACGCAGCGCGAAGATGGCGTTGTATTAAACATCACGCACAGCCAGTTGGCACAGGCAGTCGGCGCGGCGCGCGAGACGATCAGCCTGGCGCTGACGCAACTGCGACATCAAAACCTAGTGCGCACCGGACGCAATCAACTGTTCTTCGACCCGCAAGCGCTCAGTCAGTTCCGCAGCGTGACGCGCGCGGTCCCGCAGGTCGCGTGATCGCCGCGCGGAGTTAGAGAACACGAATGGCCCTCTCACTACCCTCTCCCAGATCACTGGGAGAGGGTGGTTTTTATTGTGTGACGAGTTAAGCGCCGGTGGACATCGGGTGGCGCAGCGGTGTGGCGGTGTCGGTGGTTGCGATAATGCGGTCGCGACCAGACTCCTTCGC
>JACMJD010000494.1 GCA_014380825.1 Phycisphaerae bacterium
ATGGTCGGAGGCGGCGCCGTATCTGCTTGCCGCCGTCGTCGTCACGCATCACGCGTTCTTCGGCCCGGTCGACCTGATGGTGATCGGCGGATGGAGCCTGGCGACGTGGCTCACGGAAAAGCTCAGCAACGAAGTCGCATCGCGCACGCGCGAAACGAACCGGGCGATCAATCGCCGGTTCGAACATCTCGCGCATCAGCAGATCAACCGCGCGGTGGCGTGGCTGGATTCCCGCGCGCCGTCGAAACGCGTGCTGGATGAGCTGAAAACGCTGGCAGATCGAACATCGGAGGCGCTGGAGTGATCGTGGCATGGGCGCCTCGCCCATGCATTCGAAGCATTGCACATGGGCGAGGCGCCCATGCCACGTTCACGCCTGGATGATCACGTACATTGAAATGATGTAGATCGCCGCCGCCGCGCCGATGGCTAGCCAGGCGCAGGCGCGGTGAAGCGGTCGTTTCGGTTCGACGACTTCTTTTGGATGATCGAGGATCGGTTCGCGCTTCGCCGGCGTTGTTGCTTGCGCGGGTTGCGGAGATTTCGTCTTCGGTTGTTTCTCAACGGCGCGCTGCGGCTTGATCATCGGCTGCGGAAGCGTTCTCGCGACGGTTTTAGGCTTTCCGCTTTCGGTCGCGCTGTCCCACGATGTCGACGCCATCTGCGCGACCATCGCGTGAACCTTGTCGCGCTTATACGCCGCCGGTTCTGCGGGTTGTGGCTTGGGAATCGGGAATCCGCTGATGCGCGATTCCTCTTCCATGTCGACATCCGTCACCACGAAACCCATCACGGTGCCCGAGAGCGCCTCGACCGGATCGCTCGGCCGCATCATCTTGCTGTAGGTTGTCTGCTGCGGCGCTGCGACGAACGGGCCGGCGCGGAAGCACAACCGCACGCGGCCGATGCGCAGCACGTCGCCTTCTTCCAGCACGTGCTGCGTCACGCGATCGTGGCTCAAAAATGTTCCGTTGCGACTGTTCAGATCGGTGAGCACCCACGTCGTGCCGATCGGTTCGAGCCGGCAATGCTGGCGCGACAGCAGCGCATCGCGCACCTGAATCCCGCATTCCAGCGATCGGCCGATCGTCACGGCTTCGCTGAGCTCGCGGCGATCGATCTCCTGATCTTTGTCAGCCAGAATGATGTATGGCATCGGTGCTAATCCCAGCCCAGCATTATCGGTTCACGATACCGGTTCTGTGAAGGGCGCGATTCGGTCCGAATTTTCCGGACGATTGCGTTTGGTGGCTTCGATCACCATTGCCGTAATGATTGCGACCCCGCCAATGAAGGTTGCGACATCCGGCCGCTCGCCCACCGCGAGCCACACCCACACGGGATTGAGAACCGGTTCGAGCAATATTAGCAGTGACGCATCGACCGGCTCCACGCGACGCAACGCCAGCACAAATAAAACATACGGCACTGCAAGCTGCACCACGCCGGTCAACGCCACGCCCGCGATCTGCCTCGGCTCGGCGCTCATCGTTCCGAATCGCAGAGCGATGGGTAATACGATCGCCGCGGTCCCGAGATTATTCAAGGTGACGATCAAAAACGGGTTGACGGGCTCGCCGGATTTGCTGCGATTGACGAGCTCGAGCGTGAGAATTAGCGCGCCAAACGCGACGCCTGAAATCGCGCCGTAAATCGGCCCGCGCATGTCGCCGCGGTTGTCACCACCGATCAGCATGATCGCCACGCCGAGCATGGCGATCGCCAGCGCCATCGCGGTGCGCCCGCCGATCGCGCGGCG
>JACMJD010000495.1 GCA_014380825.1 Phycisphaerae bacterium
GCGGGTGCACGGGCGAGACGCCCATGCCACGTTCTCTTCGTGCTGGCGCTTCTACCGTTGCTCGCCGGTTGTCCGCCCAAGGCCTCGCAACGGCAAATGTATCTCGGCCCAACCGAGCCCATGCGCGATGTCGTACAGGAGATCAACAAGAACACCGATCGCCTGCCGTCGATGTGGTCGCGCGGATATTTCGAGGCCAACGTCGTCGATCGCGGCAAGTCGCATTTCGTGAACGGCGATCTGCTGATGCTGTATCGTCGGCCGGATGACTTGCGGATCGTTGGCAAGAAAGACATCGCCGGGACCGTCTTCGAGATCGGATCGAACCCCGAGCGTTACTGGCTGAGAGTCGGCGGCGACGTCGACACGATGTGGTGGGGCACGCACGCCAATGCGGGCAACGTCGATCCGAAGCAGATCCCGATTCCGCCGGCGCTGATGCTTGAGGTATTGGGCATCTCGTCGATCGACACGAACTTTCGGCAGCCGCCCGCGCCGGTGATGCGCTTCAACAACGACGCCGATGCCTACATGCTGCTGTGGACGCTTCCACTGGCGGATCGGTGGGCGGCGCAGAAAGATGTCTGGTTCGATCGGCAGACCAAGCTGCCGATGAAAGTTTTGCTGTACGATGCGAACGGTCGCGTTGTGCTACTGGCGGATTTGTCGAACCACAAGCCGGTTGAAGTTGCCGGAGTTCCGAAAGATCAATGGCCGAAGGTCGCGGCGAACTATCGCCTATACTTTCCCGATTCGGACACGAGCGTTGCGTTTGAGCTGGATCGACCGATGCTGAAGAACGGCCCAGGTCCAAACACCGTGCCGAACGATCGCAGTTTCGCATTTCCAGAAGAAGGCGGAGGAGCCAATCACGTTATCCCTGTCGATGAACCCGCCGCCGCGCCCGCGAATGCCGCGCCGCGCTAGCGTAATCGCAATCATTTTGATGTGCTGGTATCTCGCGCCCGCCGTGTCGCGCGCGCTGGCTGCCGATGCGCCTCCGGCCGTGCCGACGGAACTGCATGCGCACGGAAATGACGAGTGGTATTGGATCGCTAAGGTCGGCCCGAGCGAAAGCGACGCGGCCGCGCCGCAGACGATCATCCAGGCTCGGAACAACGCGACGAACCGCTGGGTGCCGATGGCGCGGATCGATGCGCGCGTCCTGGCGATCGCAAATCGCGGCACGGAGTTGGGGGTCATTCAGGAAAAGAATCATTGGTCACTGTTGTGGCGAAACGGGGGCACGCTCGGCCAACCGCTGCCACGCGGAGCGATCATCCTTTCGCTGGCAGGCGACGCGACCTCGCTCTGGGCGCTGGGCCGCGGTGAAGTCGGTCCCGTTTCGACTACGAAACCGTCGACCGCCGCCGTGAATTCCGCGTCGCGAACATCGCCGACGATCTCCACCGCGACAATCTCCGCCGGGACGATCTCCGCCGCGACGAGCCGGCCGATCGCGACGGCGCTGTACGAATGGAACGTTCGCGAATGGGTGCCGCGCGCGATCCTCAGCGACGATTTGCTGATCGGCGAGGCGCGCGATGTCTCGGTCGCGCTGATCGGCTCGCGCCCGGTGCTGGCGGCGCGCGATCGCGATGGAAATCTTCGCGTCGTCCGCCTCGAATCGGATGGCCGCTGGACCGAGCAGGGAAAACTTCCGCGGCAGCAGAGCTTCAAGCTCCTGGTCACTGGCGCGCGGCCGATGCTGTGGCTGTCGTCCGGCGGCGCCGCGGGCTCGATCGTCCCTCTGGAACAACTGACCGACGCTCCAACCGTTCTGCCGCCGCCGGTGAACCTGGCCGAATCCGATCCGCGCGCGATCGCCGCCGCCACCGGACAGCTCCGGCTGGTTTACATGCACGAGAAGAAATTGTACGAACAGGCGTATTCGCCCACGGGCGAAAAGCGCGGCGAGCCAAACCAGCTCGTCGCGGTCGTCGCGCCGACAATCGATACGTGGCAACACTGGCTGGCGCTGACGATGCTGGTGCTGCTGACGCTGTTCGTCTTCGGCCCCGCGCGCCGACGCGCCGACAACATCGGCGGCGCCGGCGCTCGGACTGGTCCCGGCGCTGCCGACGCCACCGCCGCTGAATCGAGTACCGCCCGGATGGTCGCGCCGCCTCGGTTGCGTTTGCAGGCGGGCGTGCTGGATGCGCTGCCGCTCATCCTCGTCAGCTTCTTCATCGTCGCACAGTCGCAGGCGTCCGGCATGGAAGATCTGTATGATCGCGCGACGTACTTAAATCGCATCTGGCTCTGGATCGGCGCGTACGCGGTTTACTTCCTGCACACGCTGATCAGCGAACTGCTCACCGGCCGGACGCTCGGCAAATGGATCTTCGGCCTGCGCGTCACGAAGTTAGATGGAACCAGACCGCGCCCCATGGCGTTCCTGGTTCGCAACTTCGTGAGAGTGCTTGAATTCCACCTACTCCTGCCGCTGATCGTGATCGTCTTCTCGCCCCTGCACCAACGAATCGGAGACATGGCCGCGGGCACGATCGTGGTGGCGGATGATCTGCCGGCGCGCGAGGAAGATAAAGACGAAAACGAATGAACCACCAAGACACCAAGAGCACCAAGAAATCAAATTCGGGTTTTGGCTTGTTGGTGTTCTTTGTGTTTTGGTAGTTCAGCGTTTCTGTTTTTGAATCCATCCGTTCACGATCCGCTCCAGCTCATCCAGCGGCACCGCGCCTTGGCCAATCACGACGTCGTTGAAATCTCTGACGTCGAATCTGTCGCCGAGCTCAGTCTCCGCTTTCTTCCGTAGTTCTTTGATCTTCAACTCCCCAACTTTGTACGCCAGCGCCTGGCCTGGCCAGGCGATGTAGCGGTCTACCTCGTTGGTGATGTCCAGCTCGCTCTTGGGGGCGTTGGATTTGAAGTAGTCGATGGCCTGCTGGCGCGACCAATGCTTGTAGTGAATGCCGGTGTCGACGACGAGTCGCACGGCTCGCCACATTTCGTACGTGAGTCGGCCGAAGCGGTCGTAGGGGTCTTCGTACATGCCGATTTCTTCGCCCATCGCTTCGCAGTAGAGCGCCCAGCCTTCGACGAACGCGCTGTATCCGCCGTAGCGACGGAATTCGGGTTGCTCGCCAAGCTCCATCGCGCGGGCGATTTGGAAGTGATGACCCGGCACTGCCTCGTGCAGCGTGAGGGCGGTCATCTCCCATTTCGGGCGCGTCTCGGGTTTGTAGAGATTGACGTAATACGTCCCCGCACGGGATCCGTCGGCCGCCGGTTGCTGGTAGTACGCGGTCGTCGTATCCGGCGCGATGTTCATCGGGATCGGCTCCACGCCGTACGGCATGCGCGGAATGACGCGGAACAGTTTCACCATCTTCGGATCGATCTTCTTCGCCAGCGCGCGGCTGGCGGCGAGCAGCTCGTCGCCAGTCGAATAGAAGAATCGTTTGTCGGTGCGTAGAAATTTGAAGAACTCTTCCAGCGATCGAGTGAAGCCGGCCTGTTCCTTCACCTTTTCCATCTCGGCTCTGATCCGCGCGACTTCGGCCAACCCAAGCTCGTGAATCTGCTGCGGCGACAGATCCGTCGTTGTGTGCTGCTTCGCGAAGAAGGCGTACATCTCATCGCCGTGCGGGAGTTGCCACGCGCCGACGTTGTCGAAACAGGCCGGGAGATATTCGGATTCGAAGAACTTCTTGAACTGCTGATACGAGGGAATCACCTTTTCATCGATCGCTTTGCTGGCCGCGGTTTGCAGTCGGTCGCGATCGGAAGTCGAAATCGATTCGGGAAATGTCTTGAACGGTTTGTAGAAGCCGCTGGCGGTCGGATCGTCGACGATCTGCTTGTCGATCTGCGCCGGCACGCGCTGCATGACGATCTTCGGATGAACTACTTTGGCTCTAACTCCGGCGCGCATCAGCACGATGGTTTGATCCATCAAGGTCGGAAATGAGTTCAGCCGGGCGATCCAGTCTTCGTAATCTTTGACGGTTTGGAATCGCAGTTGATCGGCCAGCTCATCCTGCGTCTGGATTCCGCCACGCTGGTTGAGGGGGACGAGGTGCCAATTGAAATCGAACTCCTGAATCTCGTTCTGCTGCTGCTTGCGGAACAGCTCGTAGTTCAATCGATCGGCCGGCGAGAGGTCTGTCGGCCCGATCGCATCCAGCTCGTTCATTACCTCTTTGCGATGCTCAATCCGTTTGGCCGTGGCGTCCAAACTGAGGTCCGGCCAGCGGTCGTTCCAGCGACGATCGCCCATCTCTGAAGCCCAGGTGGGCCATTGCTGCATGGTCCATTCCCACTCACGTTTGAAGAGCTGATTCAGCTTTTCGGACGAATCCGCAGGGGCGGCGGCAACCGTGAAAAGCAGTAGCAGGAGCGTAATGATTCTGGTCCGCAAGTCGCTGGTCATGGGCGATTCTCCGTCCTAAGATCATTTGAGACAAATATTTATGCGAAGCGCAATGGCGTTCAGTGAATGAACAGCCGCCGCTGTCCTAGCGTAGTGTCAAGGTAGGGAGGCGTTATGTGTCGGCCTTGACAGATGGCAGAAGCCTCACCAAACTCTGCCCCCGCTTTTGGGCTGGCAGGGCAGCCCCAACGGTCACGGCTGTCGTTACGGTCGTCAAGGTTTACCTCCCGGCGGTCGATAGCTGCTTCGGATCGACCATAAGAAGTTGATAAGTACATGGCCAAAAAAACCGGCAAAAACCTCGTGATCGTCGAATCGCCCGCCAAGGCGAAGACGATCAACAAGTACCTCGGCGACGGCTTCATCGTGAAGGCGTCGTTCGGGCACGTGCGCGATTTGCCGAGCAAAGGCATGGGCGTTGATCTCAAGACGTTTGAGCCCGAATACGTCATCATCGAAGAGCGTGGCCGAAGCAAAGGCAAAGCGAAAATCGTCAGCGAGCTGAAGAAGCTCGCCAGCGAAGCTCCGGAAGTCTACCTCGCAACCGACTTGGACCGCGAGGGCGAAGCGATCGCCTGGCATCTAAAAGAAGCGCTGGGCATCCCCGACGCTCGCGTCAAGCGCGTGATCTTCAACGCCATCACCAAAGCCGAAATCCAGAAAGCATTCGCCAAGCCGAACAAGATCGACATGGATCGCGTGAACGCGCAGCAGGCGCGGCGCATTCTCGATCGCATCGTGGGATATGAGATTTCACCCTTGCTATGGCGCAAAGTCGCCAAGGGTTTGAGCGCGGGGCGCGTGCAGTCGGTTTCGGTGCGGCTGATCGTCGAACGCGAACGCGAGATCGAAGCGTTCACGCCGACGGAGTACTGGAAGATCGGCGCGATCTTCGCGGCGGTTGACGCCGCGACCTGCGCGAAGCTCTCGAAGCAATGGGCCGACTTCCTCACCAACACCGGCAACGGCGAACGCACGAAAATCGAGCGCGAAAAGTGGCTCGGCGAGCACCAGGCGTTCACGGCCGAGCTCATCGAAATCGGTGGGAAGAAGTTCGAACCGAACAATAAGAACGATGCGCGAAAGGCCGCCGAAGCACTCGGCTTCGTCGTCGACAATGAAACAACCACCGAAGACGCCGAAGCCAAGGGCCCGGCTAAGAACCTGACGACGATCACCGGCCACTTAGATAAGTGCCCGTCGTTCACGGTTCGCAGTATCGAAAAGAAGCGCACGACCTCGCGTCCGCCCGCGCCGTTTATCACGAGCACGTTGCAGCAGGGCGCGTCGAGCCGTCTCGGTTTCAGCGCAGATCGCGCGATGCGAATGGCGCAGAGCTTGTACGAAGCCGGGCACATCACGTACATGCGTACCGACTCGACGAATCTGTCGGGCGAGGCGCTGACGATGGTGCGATCGTTCATCGAGAGCGAGTTTGGCAAGAAATATCTGCCGGAGAAGCCGAACTTCTATTCATCGAGCAACAAGAGCGCGCAGGAAGCGCACGAGGCGATCCGTCCGACCGATGCGAGCTTCACGCCGCACGATGCGCACGCGAAGCTCTCGACCGATGAATACAAGCTCTACCAGTTGATCTGGAACCGCTTCGTCGCGTGCCAGATGCCACCTGCTGAATTTGATCAGACGACAGTTCAGATTTCCGCGAAAACGCAAGCGGCGGGCGATGCGGTTTTCAAGGCCAACGGTCGCAAGCTCGTGTTCGACGGCTTCATGAAAGTCGCGGGAGTTTCCAGCGAAGATCAGTTGCTGCCGGATCTGTCGGAAGGCAAGCCCGTTCATCCAATCGAAGTTTTGCCGAGCCAGCACTTCACCCAGCCGCCGCCGCGATTTACGGAGGCGAGCCTGGTAAAGGAGATGGAAAAGCTCGGCATCGGCCGACCGTCGACGTACGCGAGCACGATTCGCACGATCCAGGATCGCGAATATGTCGTGCAGAAGGATCGTCGCTTCTACGCGACGCAGCTCGGCAGCGTCGTCACCGACAAACTCGTGCAGGCGTTCCCCGAAATCATGAACGTCAGCTTCACGGCCGGCATGGAGCTGAAGCTCGACCAGATCGAAGAGCAGCACCTGGATTGGGTCAAGCTGCTGAAAGATTTCTACGTCCCGTTCCACGAGCTCGTTGGCGGCGCCTTGGAAAAGATCGAACACGCCGGCGGCGCGCCGTCGCCGTACGTGTGCGAGAAGTGCGGCAATAAGTTTCTGTATCGCATCAGCAAGAACGGATTCTTCCTCGCGTGCGAAAATCGCGAGTGCGGAAACACCAAGCCGGTCGACGAGCACGGCAAGCCGATGCTCCGCGAAGTCACGAACTTCAAGTGCCCGGTGTGCGGCCGCGAGATGATCAAGCGCAAGGGTCGCTTCGGCGAATTCCTCGGCTGCTCGGGTTACTCGGTGAAGAATGAGAAGGGCGAGCCAAGCTGCTCGACCATCATAAATCTCGACACCTCCGGCAACCCGCTTCCGCCGAAGCCGAAACCGATCACGACCACGATCGCGTGCACGACGTGCGGCTCGCCACTTTATCTGCGTGACGGCAAGCGCGGGCCGTGGCTCGGGTGCAGTAAGTATCCAAAGTGCCGCGGTCGCATGGCGATGGCGAAGCTCTCGCCGGAAGACAAGAAGCAGATCGACGCGCTCACGCCGCTGCTGAAAGAAGGCGCCGCCGAGAGCGCGGACATGATCGCGAAGATCCTCGCGGAAAACCCAAGCCTCACGACGACGGCCGCGGGTCCGAAGTATCCGATCACGACCGACATCGACTGCGACGAGTGCGGCAAACCCATGATCATCCGCAAGGGCCGCCGCGGTCCATTCCTGGGGTGCAGCGGTTATCCGAAGTGCAAGAACACCGGCGAAGTTCCCGCGAAGCTGATCGAAGAAATGGGATTGAACGGCAACGGCGAGAAGAACGGTGAAGCAAAGACCGATCCGATCCCGCTGCCGGAACCCACCGAACACGAAGATGCTGCATGAGAATGAGCATCGCGCGCAGGAAAAACGGCCCGAGGACGGGCCGTCTCACTCTTACAACGTGCGCACCTTGCCGGATTGAGACGGCCCGTCCTCCGGCCGATTTTCTTTACCTCCGTTTCTTCTTCGGCTTCCAATCCTCACTGTCATACACGAACGAGTTCCTGCCGCAGGCATCGTGCAGGTGGTCGCGTCCTGCGCCGCCGTCGAGCGTGTCGTTGCCGGCGCCGCCGTGTATTGTGTCGGAGCCAGAGCCGCCACAGAGCAGGTCGTTGCCTGATTCGCCCAAGAGTTTGTCGTTGCCAGAGCCGCCGTCGAGCGAGTCGTTCTTACGTCCGCCGCGCAGGGTGTCGTTACCTGCGCCGCCGACGAACTGGACCGCGACGTACACGCCGTCGGCGATGATCCGATCGTTACCGCCCAATCCATTGGCGACGATGCGGCTGGTGACGTTGAACACGCCGATCTTTCGGCCGTTGTAGCGCACCTCGACCTTTTTCCCGTGCATGCGGAATCGGATGTCGTCGTTGCCGCTGGTGCCGTCGACGACCAGCATCTTCTTGCCTGGATTCTGCGGATCGTCCACCAACCGCACCGGCTGCACTTCCGGCGGCGGCGGAGGCGGAGGTTGCGGCTCGCTGATAACGACGTTCATTTGAGCGGTCGAACTATCGCCGTCGCTATCAATCACGGTAACGGTCACGCTGAAGCTGCCCGCCGACGCGAACGTGTGATTGATCGACGCATGATTTCCGCTAGCGTCGACTTCCATCACCGTGCCGTCACTGAATTCCCAGCGCAGCCGGTGTGTGTCCTGACTGCCCGCGTCGAAGAAATCGGCCGTGAACGTTAGCGCGTTTCCGCGCAAACCATTGTTCGGTCCGCCAATCGTAACGGTCGGCGCGACATTGGTTACGTTGATGGTGCGGAATGTAATCGTCGACGCACCGTTGTCATCGGTGACGCGCAGCGCAACCACGCGCGAAGCCGGGCCGTTCAGGTTCGCGGCGGAAAACATGGTGCTCGAACCATTCGCATCCACCGTGAAGTCCACGCCGTCGTAATCGAAATCCCATTCGTAGGACACGATCGAGCCGTCCAGGTCGGCCGAGCTGCTGCCATTCAGCGCGATCGTGGAGCCCTCGTTCACTGAAGTCGATCCGGTGATCGCCGCGTTCGGTGCGATGTTTGACGCGAGCATGTATCGCGCGACGCTGAAATCAAAACCGCTCGCACTCATCGTGCGCCCTGCGACGAGCAATCGGCCGTCAGTGCCGATCGTCATGGCGAACGCCTCGTCGTTGTCGTCGGCGAAACTGGTTTGCACCACGCCGTCAACGCCGAAGCTCGCGTCAAGGTCGCCGTTCGAATCGAGGCGCATCAGCGCGTGATCGCTCGAGCTGCCCGAACCCATCGCGCCGGCCAGCAGGATCGAGCCGTCACTTTGCAACCGCATGGCGTTCGCGCCATCGTTGCTGGTGAAGAGGTTGATCGTCGCGACACCGCTGGATGCGAACGAACTGTCGAGGCTTCCGTCGGCGTTGTAGCGCACCACCGCGACGTTTCCGTCCGATCGACCCGCCAGCATGAACCGGCCATCGCTCATCAGCGCGATCGACGTCGCGCGATCGGCCACGCCGATGTTCGTCATCATGCGCCCGCTTCCGTTGAACGTCGTATCCAGCGTGCCGTTGGCGTTGTACACGGCGATGCCGAAATCAAAGTCGCTGCCGAACTGCGCGTTGCCGCCGACGAAGATTCGTCCGTCGCCGCGAATCGCGATGCTGGTTGCGGTGTCGGTGCCGGTGCCCATTGGCGTACGAACGAAACCGCTCGTGCCGAAGCTCGTGTCCAGCGAACCGTTGTCGTTGTAGCGAACCGTTCCGAAGTCGCTGGTGAAAATCCCCGTCACGACGATCCGGCCATCCGATTGCAGCGCCATTGCCATGGCCTGGTCGTTCGTGCTGAAACTGTTGACCGCGACACCCGCCACGCCGAAGCTCGTGTCGAGCGCGCCGTTGCTGAGGTATCGCGCGACAGCGAAGTCGTTGCCCGTGCCGCGATTGGTGTAACCCGCCACGTAGATCCGTCCGCTGGAATCGATGA